>JAGAKC010000295.1 GCA_017848155.1 Oscillospiraceae bacterium
ATCGGCATGCTGGGCGCTCCGATAAGCACTAACACCGTCAGATAGAACACGATCGTAGCAGCCTTTCCGAACCACTTTGCACCGCCGAGGTCCTGCCCCTTTTTGAGGAACAGAAGTCCCACGACAAGCATTGTAACTTCCTTGATTACGATCATAAGAAACAGCGTCACAAGCAGCCACCATATGCTCCTGTATCTGACGATAAGGCACACCACCACCGCAGCCTGTGTCAGCTTATCCGCAAAAGGGTCCAGTGCTTTTCCGAGATCGGTGATCATATTGAACCTGCGTGCAATAAATCCATCAAGCGCATCAGTAATGCCTGATATCAACACGATGACCGCTGCAAGAACATAACCGCTGACGTCACTCTCATCTGCACTCTTCATCATGCCGTCCTCCCAGAGGAAAACTATGACAAACACAGGGATAAGCAGGATACGTGCCACGGTAAGTAAATTCGGAAGTTTTGTAATATCCCGAAGCTCTAACTTCATCATATCACCTCTCGATGTCATACACAAGGCGTGATCCATTCCGCCACGACCTACATTTACTCGTTTTCGTCTTTTTCTGTTGCTGCGCTTTCTTCAGCTGCCTTATTCGCAAGGAAACGTGCCTGACGCTCCTTTGCCTTTTCAAGCATTGCATCCACATCAGCCTTTGTCGGATTGGGCGCAGGCTTTTTCTGCATTTTATCATTTATAAGGCTTTCTGCCAGCTGTCTGCCACGATCCTCATAATCGGACAGCTCCTCGGCTGTAGCTACAGGAGCCTTCTTCTTAACGACCGCTATATCGTCAACATCAACTACCTCGTTTCTGTCGGCTCTGCGGTTGATCGTATTCAGCGCAGCGCCTGTACCAAGAAGTATCCAGAATACGGGAGCGACCGATACGACAGAGTCGTTGAACATTCCTGCCGCAAGATATCCTATTATACCAAGCATGACCGATATACCGTATATCTGCTCGATACGATATTCTTTTCTGAGCGCATACAGTCTGAAGCAGTCAACGATATAGAAAACACATATTGCCAGGAACGCTATCAGCGCAATTAATCCGTTTGATACAAAGATCTGGAGATAAAGGTTATGCGCCTTGTCGATGGTAACATGGAAGCCCTCTGTATACTCCTCGGAGAAGGTGTAGGTGTAGTACTTTGCAAGGTAATCCGTCTGCGGGAACACGTATGCAAACGTATCTGCGCCATAACCTGTGATAAGGCAATTTTTCAGCAGAGGAAGCGTTCTCGACCAGATATAGCCACGACCGGAACCTATCCTCTCCTTGCCCTCAAAGCCTATATGCTCTGCGTTTACAGGCAGTATCCTTTCGCCGACCTTGAGGTCGATCATGTGTATCTGCTTTTCGTTGTGCAGATGGAAAAGCAACGCAGATTCGTCAGTATCATAGAACCACATGAAGAAGCTGTCCATATAGTCCAGCTCGTCATCAGAGGATACGAATTCAAAGTTTATATCTTTGAAATCCTCGTCAGCAACTGTTATCATGCCACGATCATCTTCCAGCTCAAGGACATTTCCGGCAGAGTCGGTAAATCTGTAATCAAGGCTTTCCTGATCGAACGAGATAGTCAGCTTGTCGGTCTGTGTTTCAAACGAAACACTGCCATCCTTGTTGTGGGTTATCTCTCTTACGGGAAGCTGTGAATAGATATCAGCGTCCTCCGCAGGAACGATAAGCTCTGTAATATCCTGGAACAGGGAAGGTATTCTTCCGAAAAGTCCGTTATCCGTAATGATATTAGCGCCAACCAGCACCACAGCCGCAGCGCCGACTACCGATACAGTGATCTTCCAGCGGCGGACGAGCACCCGTCCGAATACGATAAGACCCACCACAAATGCCGCCGCAACCGCAACGATACCACTTCTCGCAACACTGCCAAACAGCATGAAGATGGCCATAAGGTCAAATACGATAAGCAGTAGCTTCTGCCACACAGGCTTCACATAAAGAGTGAGCACCGTGAACAGCGGTATTATCATACCTGTAAAGCTGCCGACATAGTTAGAGTGGTAAAGTGCGCCGTAAAGTGCGCCCTCTCCGAGGCTCTCCTCCTTAAGCTGCAGCATATCAGCGTATTCCCTGTCAGTAAATACGGAACGGAACCAGTCATACTGGAACAGGTTATTATCGGTAACCTGGAATATGCCGTAGATAAAGTTCACGCCTGTACAGATAAACAGCGCAAGGATTATATATCTGAAATTCTGTGTTTTCCTGAAAGCATACATCGTGAAAAGGAACATCACGAAGTAGCATGCGGTAGTATAAAATCCCTCTGCCCTGTCAAAGGCTCCGAAAAAGGCTACCTCGGGATATGCGGAGCCAAGCGCTGAGAAAAGCGCCATCAGCACATAAACGACTGATGCGCCCGTATAGACCAGCGTGCGCTTCTCTACTCGTCTGAAAAGGAAAACACAGCACATAAGCGCCACAGACATCATGATGATGGCAAACACCACCACCGCAAATGCCTTACACTGCGAGAAGATATCTATCAGCAGATACGTGCCGTCCTCGGCGGCGGTCGCCGAAAACATCTTGAATGTTTCTACCAGACTTGACGTTGCGAATGTTACCTGCATAAGCGTCGGAATAAGGGCGAGCGCCACAACAGCAGGCAGGAATATCGCCAGCGCAGTAAGGTCTGTCTTCTGGGTTTCGTTCTTCATTATCTTTTTCTCCGGTTTGGTCTTTTTTGTCTTTTTGTTCAGCTTTTCACTGTTCATGAATCCACTGAGAGCAGTCTTGACAAGTATAGATATATCAAGAAAGATGTTCCAGCTCTCTATGTACTCTATATCACATTCGATCCTTTTTTCAATGGATGTATCACCACGGAAGCCTCTCACCTGTGCAAGCCCCGTCATGCCTGGCTTTACCTGATGCTTTATCATATACATCGGGATGCTCTTTTTGAAGCTCTCCACAAAGAATGGCAGCTCGGGACGGGGACCGACAAGGCTCATATCACCTTTCAGGACGTTGAACAGCTGCGGCAGCTCGTCTATCGAGAATTTTCGAATGAACGCACCGAATCTTGTCTTTCTCGGGTCGTTGTCAGTGCTCCACGCTGTATCGGATGTGTCATTGTCCTTCATGGATTTCAGCTTGTACATCGTGAATATCTTTTTGTTCAGTCCGACACGTTGCTGCCTGAAGATCACCTTTCCACCCATGGTCGCCTTTATCACGATGGCCGAGACCAGCATCACAGGTGAAGAAAGTATAAGCAGCACCAGCGAGCCGATGATATCCATCGCCCTTTTCATGAAGGCGTTACCGATATTATCCAACGGTATGCGACGTATATTCATCATCGGAATACCGCCGACCACGTCAAATGACGGACTGGTGGTCATATATTTGTATATCGAAGGGATAACAGATATCTTTGTACCCGTAAGCTCACAGGCTTCTACAGCGTCGCCGAGATGCACCGTTTCCTCTGCATCCAGAGCACATACTACCTCGCTGTAGCTGCGCCTGTCCAGTACGTTGAATATATCATCGAAGCTGCCAAGCCGCTTTGCGTCAAGACCTTCCGCATCCGCAATGTAGCCAGCGCACTCGAAGCCCATCTGAGTTTCAGCACGTATAACATCAAGATAATGAGCGGCAGTTTCTCCACCACCGATAATGACCACGTGCTTTTTATTGTAACCACTGCTTCTGAATCTTTTCAGTGAATTGCGCAGGATAAACCTTTTGAGTGCGATTATAAAAAAATCCAGCACAAGGAATATTGCAAGCGCAAGACGAGAGAAATTGAATATCTTCACGATGTACAGCATTGCAATGATTATCATGCCGTCCATCAGGAATGCCTGAAATATCCGCCACAGCTCCCTGCCGAAGGTGCTTGTCCTGAATGAATCATAAAGACCCATGCAGCCATAAGTGATGAGCTGGATAGGTATAAACACCAGAGCCAGCTTTATATAATCTATCAGAGGATAGTTTCTGTCAAAAACAAGCAAATTGAAAACAAGGAGGTAGGATATCACGACCGCAACAAGAGAAACCGCCGCATCGCTGATAACATTCAGCCTGTTGAACAGTTTCTGGTTTTCTTTTATCATAATTACCCTTTCCACTATCCTGGCGAAATACTGCAAAAGCGCATATTTCGCCATACTACGCTATTATATAATTATATCATATTTCACATTGCTATGCAACACGTACATTTACTAAATTATTTCCTTATAATACATTTTTTTTGACATTTTGAGATAATATTTTTTCACGATCATCTATGTTTATCCTCTTTTGTAAACAATTTGACCGCCGAAGATAACTTCCCTCGGCGGTCATTTTTTATTGCGCTGAAAACAAGTCACGCTGCTGCACGGCAAGTCTGTCGCATCGCTCGTTTTCCTCGTGTCCTGCGTGTCCCTTTATCCAGCAGAATTCAACGTCGTGTATTTCCAGCAATTCAAGCAGCCTCTGCCATAGGTCAGGATTCAACGCAGGCTTTCCGTCGCTTTTTTTCCAGCCACGCTTTCTCCAGCCTGCTGCCCAGCCCTTTGTTATGCCATCAACAACATACTTGCTGTCTGTTGTCAGCTTCACCTTGCACGGAAATTTCAGTGCTGCAAGCGCTGTTATAACACCTGTCAGCTCCATCCTGTTATTTGTGGTGTGAGCATCTCCGCCGCTAAGCTCCTTTTCTCTTCCATCGCAGCGAAGTATCGCACCATAACCACCGGGGCCGGGATTACCACTGCATGCTCCGTCTGTAAAAATTTCTACATATTTCATCTCTTATCCCCTTTTATCCAGCAAAACAGCCTCCTTACGGAGGCTGTATGTTTTATTAGTTTGCAAGACCTGCACGCTCGATACCTTCTGTAAAGTACTTCTGGAGGAAGATATACATGATAACGATAGGAGCGATAGCAAGCAGACAGCCAGCTTCCATCCATACGATGAAGTCTGTAGCACGGCCTATCTCACCTGTGAGGTACATGGAGATAAGGTTTGCAACGGAGTCTATCTTCAGGGAGATCGTGTTGCCCTGTGTAAAGTACATGGAGGAAACATAGAAGTCGTTCCAGTACCATACGATTGAGAAGATAAACACTGTCAGGAATGAGCTTGCCGCATTGGGAACCATTACGCTGATAAAGGTCTTGAACGGACCGCATCCGTCAAGGTACGCAGCATCCTCAAGCTCCTTGGGAAGTCCACGGAAGAACTGTCTGAACAGATAAATGAACAGACCCGAACGGATACCGTTACAGAAGAACGCAGGGATGTACATTGCCCAGTTTATATCAACAAGGGAAATGGAGTCGCCTAAAAGCCCGTTCAGCAGACCGAATACGTCAAAGTATCTGAAGCCCATGTACTGAGGGATAAGGATGATCTGTGTGGGAACGATGATCTGCAGGATAACTATTCCGAACAGTATACCCTTGCCCTTGAACTTGAATCGTGCAAATCCATAACCTGTCATCGCACATGTGGCAACCTGAAGTATCGACGAAACGATGTTAAGTACGATCGTGCTCCACAGCGTCTGCGGATACGATATTGCTTCCCATATCTCAGAGAAGTTTTCAAGACGGATGGTCTTAGGTATCCACATTACAGAGGGGTCGTTCATCTCCGACTGAGGACGCAGCGATGTAGACACCATGTAGATAATGGGATACAGGATTACGAAGGAAAGACCGAATACAATGATAAATCTGAAGAACGGCCAGATATAGCTGGATATCCTGCGCCAGAAAATGTAGCGATAATGCTTCTTTTCCTTATCGGTATAGTGACGATAATTCTTGATGATATCAAAGTTCGACACACGATAGTCGTCTTTCTTTTTCTTTTCCTTCTTAGGCTTCTTTTCGGTCGCAACGGGTGTGACCACTGCGGAAGCCGCTTCCATATTAATGTCAGCGATAGGTTCGGCAGCAGGGGCTGCGGGAGCTACGGGTGCAGCGGGTGCAGCCTGAGGTGCAGCAGCACCAAACTCTGCGGCAAATGCAGCCGCTGCAGAGGACTGATCCTCTGCCACGGGTGCAGCCATTGTATCCGATGTTACATTTTCAGCAGGCTGATTAGCAACATTTGTATTCTCCCCGTTGGGGAAGCCGAAATTATTTTCTGTCACTTCTCATACCTCCTTAATCATTCTCGTAGAATACGAATCTGTTTACAATTACCGTAATAAGTGCAAGGCACGCACCGATAATTGCGAAGTAGATCCACGCCAGTGCTGCGGAATAGCCGTATTCCCAGTCTCTTGACAGCATCAGAACGTATTCCATTACCTTGTTATCCGTTGCAACGAATGCGTCGATGATCGTATATACAAGGTTAGAAAGGATCATCGGGCTTATGTAGGGGAATGTGATCTTCCAGAAGAACTCCCAGGAAGTTGCACCCTCCATAGCAGCCGCTTCCTTTGCGGACGGAGGTATCGTCTGCAGAGCGGAAAGGAAGATAAGGATCTGAATACCGGAGTTCCATACAAGGTTCAGTACGTCACTGGTAATATTCTTAATGACTTCTGTAAACGTCTGGTTGATATTGTAGATACCGATGAATTCCATCAGCTCCGTTACAAGGTCAGTCTTGAACAGTGTGCTGAACTGGGATGCATCAGATACACCCTGAGAGCTCATATCACCGTTGATAACGCTGATAACAGGACCTGTTGCGATAAGAACAGGCAGGAAGAAGATAGCACGTGCAAGTGTTCTTCCTCTGAACTTCTGGTTCAGGATAACTGCGATAAACAGTGAGAATATCAGGATAACGATGGACTTCGGTCCGATATCCGCAAGGGATTCGGTCAGATAAGGCAGGAAGTTCGTATCACCTGTGAAAGCCTTGATGAAGTTACCAAAGTTGTTCCACTCGGTATAGATACCTGCGGTGGTCATACCATGTGCAAGTGCGTCTGCCTTACTGTAAAGGTGAGTTTCACTGAGCGAATACCACAGTGATGTGATTACAGGGATAACGAACAGCCAGAGTGTACCGATAGCCCAGAGACCAATAAATCCGTAACCGTAAAGGCTCTTCTTTCTCTCGTAGGATATCTTTGTGGTCTTGATCTTACGCTGTACCTTTTCGCCGTTTGCTCTGCGGACATCCACCTCTTCGTTCGCTGCGTTGAGCGCAGCGGCAGCGGCAGTATTGTGAGCAGATACTCTTACGGGTGCGGGCGCAGGAGCTTCCTCTTTAGCAGGAGCCTCCTCAGCGGGAGCTTCCTTTTCAAGCTTTACAGGCGCCACGGACTGTGCGATCTCGGAAACTGCTTCTGCAGGAGCTGCAGCAACTTCCTGTGCTGCTTCAGCTGCCTTTTCGGCTTCTGCGGCTGCAAGATCGAAATTTCTTTCGTCACTCATCAGTCAGTTGTCGCTCCTTTCAGTCCATAATCAGCAAGAGAGATCTCTGTGCCGTTGATCTCAAGTGTAAAGTTATAAAGGTCAGCCTTGATAACTGTGCCATCGGAGAAGGTCGTTTCAACGATATCTCTGTCGATGTACTTGAAATCTGTGATAGTTTCATCGGAGAGCTTAGCGATGTGATCCTTTGCGAGCTTGTACTCGCCGGCAGCTACATCAAGCCAGCCCTCGTAGAATGTGTAGAACAATGTGTCATAGCTGCAATCCGTGAACTCGTTGGGGTTCTCGTGCATTACCTCGTAGTGGAGAGGTGTGCCTGTTGCAACAGAGAGGATAAACAGTTCCTCCGCACCGGAGCTTGCATTCTTAGCCTTTGTCGTGTAGGGAACATAGCCGTGAAGCACGATCTGGATGAACGGGATATCATAGTCGTAAACATCAAAGTTACTGCTATAAAGCGGAACGTTTCTTATGCAGTCTGCATACGGGATAGCATAATCGTTACAAGCATTTGCAACGAACTTCATGCCGCTTGCATTGATCTTAGCGTAATTTTCCTTCAGGATCTCAACAGCCTGCTGTCTGGAGGTCTTTCTGGTAGCGTTACCTGTGAAGTCACTGTACAGCATGTTCGTGCCGTCAGCAACGGAGATAGCGCTCATGCCCTCCTTGGTATAGCTGGAGATAACGGAATCGTATGCCTTGTTGTAGTTTGCGGGAGAAAGGATATACCAGTTTGCTCTGGTGTCATGAGGAGTGCCGAATGCACGCTCGTAAGCACCCTGAGTAGCATATGCCTTTGTTACTCTTATGGAGGACGCACCAGTCTTGGAGAAGCCGTTGCCGGATCTCTCGTACTCCATCAGCTCAACGCTTGGAGCAAGTGTAGCACCTATGCTTGCGCAGTAGTCAGCAAGCTGCTTGAACTTACCCTTACCGCCGAGTGTACCGGAGTAATCAACACCGCCGGAGATCCTGTCGGTAATTCCTGCGCCGTTGAAGTCCTCATAAGTGATGACCATATCGTTGATTCCGAGGTTGTAGAAGCTCTCAACGATCTCCTTTGCCTCTTCATATGTCGTTGCAGGTGTTTCAAGAGAAATGGGGAAGCCCATTACGGACTGCTGCTTAACAGTACCGCCGAAGATATCAAGATAGAAGGGTGAGCTTCC
>JAGAKC010000296.1 GCA_017848155.1 Oscillospiraceae bacterium
AGGCAATGCTGCAGGTGCAATGAATGCAGGCAGCCTGCTTGGTATGCTGATACCCCTGGGACTTATGGTGCTGTTTTTCTACTTCTTCCTTATCCGTCCCGAAAAGAAGAGAAATAAGGAAATGCAGGATATGCTGAACAATATCCAGGTTGCAGATGAGGTCATCACAAACGGCGGTATCATCGGTCGTGTGCTGTCTGTAAAGGAGGACACGATCCTTATCGAAACAGGCAGTGACAGAACAAAGATCAGAGTTCTTAAGAACGCTATTGCAAAGAACAATACTGTTCATGAAGCTCCCGCTGAGGCTGCTCCTGCTCCCAAGAAGAAGTCAAAGGACAAGCCCACAGAGATCAAGTAAGATCAGGCAATAATATGAAAGCAGGTCAAAAGACCTGCTTTTCTTATTGTAAAATATAAACAAAAATTATCCCCAAAATTGCAACAGTTTATTCAAAATTGATAAAAACTACTAGACAAAAGCGGTATACAGTGTTATAATATAGAATATTATACAGTGGCAGATAAGCCACATGATCAACTTTGAAGGGGCTGACGCAATAATGGAGCTGAAAAAGCTTATCTCTGATGGTGATAAGGTTCAGGTGTATGAGCACGATGGCTGTGCTGTAAAGGTGTTCAAGGATCCTCACGAGCCTAAGAGCGTTATTCTTTACGAAGCGCTGACACATACCCGTGTCGAGGAAACAGGCTATTCACGTATTCCTCAGCTTGAGGAGATAAGAAAGATAGATGGCAGATGGGCTGTTGTGTACAGGTTCATCAAGGGCAGAACACTTGCCGAGCTTATGAAGGAAGCTCCCGAAAAGGCTGACGAGTATCTTTCCCAGATGGTGGATCTGCAGATAGAGATAAACTCGAAGCGTTCTGCCAAGATAAGCAAGCTCAAGGATTATCTCAAGCGTTCGATAGAGGGTCTTGATATGATCGATGATGTCAAGAAGTACGAGCTGCTTACCCGTCTTGAATCCATGCCGAAGCATGTTAAGCTGTGCCACGGTGATTTTACGCCCGACAACATTATAGTCAACGATGACGGAGTTTTTGTTGTAGACTGGCTCAAAGCAAAGCAGGGAAATGCGTCGGCTGATATCGCAAAGACATATCTGCGCTTCTGCCTGTCGCACCAGACTGAATATGCGGAGAAGTATCTGAAGCTATACTGCACAAAGACAGGTACTGCGGTAAAATATGTGCAGGACTGGCTGCCCATCGTTGCAGCCGCACAGCTGAAGTTCAAGCGCCCCGAAGAGCGTGAGCTTCTGCTTACCTGGATCGACATAGCTGATTACAGCTAACATCTGAATTTTTGTTCTCCTAAGAACTTTATATCGGGACAGCCGGGTATTTTCGCCCGGCTGTTTTTACAAAAAAGCTCACCTCCGGAAACGGAAGTGAGCTTTGCTTTTATTTCCTTAATGTGTCCTCGGTCAGACCTGTATATGCGCCGCCGTATATTCCTACCACCATGAGCGACAGGAAACGGTAGTCGTTCATCAGGTCGATCTCCTCGCCCAGATTCTGGTCAACGATCCTGACAACGGGACGAAGCACGTTCTGATTCTGTGCGATCACCACGCCGTGTCTACCGTCTGACAGACTTATCATCGTACCTACGGGGTAGGGGTTGAACGCCTTCATGAAAGCCGCTGTTACCTCGTAATCAAAGTGAGTGCCGCTTGCGCCGAGTATGTATTCTTCAGCCTCTGCGACCGACCACGGACGTCTGTACGGGCGGTTTGAGGTCAGTGCATCGAACACATCGCACACAGCGATTATCCTTGCGATAAGGGGTATATCCCGTCCCTTGATGCCTGTCGGATAACCTGTTCCGTCAAATTTTTCCTGATGGAACAATACTCCTGCAAGTACATTGGACGTGAATGTATTAGCATTGCTGTTTTTAAGTATGTTATATCCAATGTGAGGATGGCGCTTGATCTCGGCAAATTCAGCTTCGGTCAGCTTGCTTGGCTTTATTATGATATCGTGGTCGATATTTGACTTACCGATGTCGTGAAGGAGTGCTGATACGATTATCTCCTTTGTGTCCTCTTTCGACAGACCAAGCTCTCCTGCAACACTTGTCGCAAGCATCGATACTCTCAGACAGTGCTTATAGGTGTAGTCGTCATAGTTCTGCAGCGCTATCATCTGGTTTCCGAGATAGGTGGAATCATTGCCGATATCCACAAGGATATCGTCTGCAATGGTGTTTACCTTTTCGACGGCCTGCTGTGACAGTTCCTTTACCTCGCCGTTGTCCTCGAATATCTCATTCAGGGTAGAAAGCGCCCTTGTGATGTGACGATTTTTGATCTCTTCCGCAGCTGCGGCGTCGTCCACAAAGTCATCCTCGGGGACGGGGAACAGCTGTGGTGCTTCTTCTGCCGTTTCTGAAGGGGTCGGTCTTGTAAATGATTCCGGAGACGGGAACGTATTGTTTATCTCATCACCAATGATATTTACAGATTTTATGCCCTTGTTCTGCAGCATTGCGATCATTTCCGCAGTGAGGTAGGTTCCCCTCATAAGCAGGGTCCTGTATTCTGTTGCGGAGGTCGTTGCTACATCCTTGGCGAGGACCATTCCTTCTATAAGCTTGTCAACCGGTACGATTATCATAATTTCACTCCAATACGATGTGTGGGGCTTGTCTGATCATTTCCACAGTGGTCTGGTATAAATTCCGCTTTCGACATTTTTTGCCAGCGTCAGCTTTGCAAGCTGCACGTCAGCCTCGTATGTTATTCCGAACCATCTGCTGTCAGTTGTAAGGTTTCTGACGGTGTAGCCGTTATGACGTATTTCGGAATCCACTGCGTCGGCTATGGTAAGCTCGGACTTGGGGTCATCCTTTTCCAGTGATTCAAGGAATTCACAGAAACGCTTTTCCAGCTTCGGCATGAAGTCTGCTCCGAATCCCCACATGCTCATGGATACGGTATCGTATTCGTCAAGCTCCCGTTCCTTTCCTGCATATGTTCCGGTTATCGTGCCGTTATCATGGCGCTTTATTCCACGGGTCTCCTCGACACTGCACAACAGTCCGTGATCATTTGTCTTGCAGACGCCACGGTTTACTGTACCGAAATCAGAAAGTGTATTCTTCAGCATAAATCCGACGGAGCATGCGTCTGCATCAAAGCTTTCAAGGAATCCGCCAAGCCTCAGGAACGCATCACGGCCATAGAAATCGTCTGCGTTTATTACCGCAAACGGACCGTCAAGCACGTCCTTACAGCACCACAGTGCGTGCGCTGTGCCCCATGGATGTGCACGTGAGGGGAAATCTCCGCTTCGAACGGGGAGGTTATCGGTCGACTGGATCACGTATTCTACGGGGATATGCTGAGCCGTTCTTTCGCCGATGGTGCTTTTGAAAAGACCCTCTATATCCTTGCGGATGATGTATACGACCCTGTCAAAGCCTGCCTTTATCGCATCATAGACAGAGTAATCTATCAGCAGCTCTCCTGTCGGGCCGAGCGGCTCCAGCTGCTTTATCCTCTCGCCGAAGCGTGAGCCCATTCCTGCGGCAAGTACTACCAATGTCATTTTAGCCATAGTAACGCTCCTTTCCGAACGATATGTGACCGCAAGGGGCGTAACATGCCCCTTGGCGGACGCTTTTATTACTTAAGACCTGCGATAGACTCGTTGATCTTCGCCATCTTCTCTTCAGCCTTTGCGAGCTTTGCACGCTCGTTTTCGATCTGCTGTGCGGGAGCCTTTGCAAGGAAGCCGGGGTTGTTCAGCTTTTTGGACAGGAACTCGATATCCTTTTCTGCCGCCTTCTTTTCCTTTTCAAGGCGGAGAAGCTCCTTTTCCTTGTCGACAAGCTCGCCCATGGGCATGAATACTCTTGCGCTGTCTGTTACTACTGTCATCATGCCGTCGGTGCTGTCTATCTTGTCGGAAACGGTGAACTCACCTGCTCCTGCAAGCTTTTCAAAGAACGCCTTGCAGCCGCTGAAAAGCTCAGCGTACTTTGTTTCAACGAGCATCGTTACCTTCTTGGAGGGAGGTACATTCAGCTCGTTGCGCTGTACACGGATAGCCTTTATGGTATCAACGATCTTCGAGAATTCTTCCTGCTCCTTTTCAAAGTGGAGCTTCTCGTCATACTCGCACCAGTCGGATATCATGATGCTTTCTGTATCTGTTCCGGGCATAGAGGACCATATCTCCTCTGTGATGTAGGGCATGAAGGGGTGCAGCAGCTTAAGTATGCCCTGCATTACATATACCAGAACGTTCTGTGCTGCGAGTGCGGTCTCGCCGCCTGCTGCGATACGGGGCTTTGTAAGCTCGATGTACCAATCACAGTAGATGTCCCAGATGAAGTCGGTCAGATTCTGTACTGCGATACCAAGCTCAAATGCCTCGAGGTTTGCGGTAACGTTCTTTACAACATCGTTGTAGAGGGACAGCACCCATTTGTCCTCGATGGGGAGATTCTCAGGGAGCACAGCCTTGTCGAAGTCCTCGGGCAGGTTCATGAGAATGTATCTGGAAGCGTTCCAGAGCTTGTTTGCAAAGTTTCTGGAGTTGGTTACCTTTGTTTCGGTCCAGCGCATGTCGTTTCCGGGCGCATTGCCTGTAACGAGAGTAAGGCGGAGCGCATCAGCGCCGTACTTGTCGATTATCTCCAGCGGGTCAACGCCGTTTCCGAGGGACTTTGACATCTTTCTGCCAAGCTCGTCACGTACCAGACCGTGTATAAGAACGTCCTTGAAGGGCTTCTGACCTGTGTGCTCAAGTCCGCTGAATATCATTCTTGCAACCCAGAACGGGATGATGTCGTAGCCTGTTACCAGTGTAGTAGTGGGGTAGAAGTACTCCATCTCGGGGGTCTTTTCGGGCCAGCCCAGTGTGGAGAACGGCCAGAGTGCGGAGGAGAACCATGTATCAAGTGTGTCCTCGTCCTGCTTCATAGCACCGCCGCACTTCGGGCAAACGGAAATGCCGTCAAGTGTTATCTCGGTGTGGCCGCAGTCCTTGTTCTGGCAGTAGTAAGCGGGTATACGGTGTCCCCACCACAGCTGACGGGAGATACACCAGTCACGGATGTTCTCCATCCAGTAGAGGTAGCCGTTTTCAAAGCGCTTAGGGATATAGCGGAGCTCGCCGCTCTTTACAACATCTATAGCAGGCTGTGCGAGCTGCTTCATGGATACGAACCACTGATAGCTTGCTCTCGGCTCTACAGTCGTACCGCAGCGCTGGCAGCAGCCAACGTTGTGCTTGTGAGGCTCTACCTTAACGAGAAGTCCCATCTCCTCAAGGTCAGCGACCATTGCCTTTCTTGCTGCATAGCGCTCCATGCCTGCGTACTTGCCGCCTACGTCCTCACGGATGGTAGCGTCGTCGTTCATCATGTGGATGACAGGCAGGTCGTGGCGCTTGCCTACTTCAAAGTCGTTGGGGTCGTGTGCAGGTGTGATCTTTACACAGCCTGTACCGAACTCCTTGTCAACATATTCGTCAGCAACGATAGGTATCTCTCTGTCGGTGAGAGGGAGCTTCAGCATCTTGCCAACAAGGTGAGTATAACGCTCGTCCTCGGGATGTACCGCAACAGCTGTATCGCCAAGCAGTGTTTCGGGACGGGTGGTAGCTATCTCAAGATATCCGCTG
>JAGAKC010000297.1 GCA_017848155.1 Oscillospiraceae bacterium
CAAGCCTGATGAGCCTGACGATCCCAGTGACCCTGATGATCCCAGTGATCCTGATGATCCCAGTGATCCTGACGAAACAGAGGAAGCAGATGATCCCTATGTTCCCGATCAGCCTGTAAGACCTGATCAGCCTGACGATCCTATTGATCCTGTTGATCCTGATGAGCCTTATGATCCCGAGGAAACAGAGGAAACTGACGAACCCGATGTTCCCGGTGATGAGGAAACGGATGAATCGACAGAGGAATCCGATCATTCTGAAACCGACGAAACTGTTGATGGTCCTGATGCATACACAGAAGAGTCTGATGACGGATACGGTGAAACATCCGAAACGTCTGACAGGACTGAAACAACAGATCGCACTGACATAGGCGATGATACTCCCACAGATACTTCTGATGGAGATAACCCCTATACGAGCGGTGCTACCGTTGGCGGTACTGTTGTGGCTGCTGCGATATCCTTTACTGCGGCGGTGATCTCACGTGGAAAGAAGCGTAAAAGCTCCAGGTGAGTAAGGGAGCATCGTCAGATGATGTTGTAGATCATTAATAGAAAAAGCCGTTTCTGTAAAAGGAAACGGCTTTTTTAAAAATTCAGAAATAATGTGTAACATTTTTGCTTTCTGATTCGTCTTATCTGCAAAAGCGCTTTTTGAGAGGTGACATGACATGGAGCAGCATCAGCTTGAGCAATACATAAAAGAGCACCGAGCCACGGTGTTTCGTCTTGCATACAGTTACGTGAAGAATCGTGAGGACGCTGATGATATCACGCAGGATGCATTCATGAGGTTATATGTTGCCGACCCGTCCTTTGAGGGGGCTTCAAACGTAAAGGCATGGCTGATACGTGTTACGATAAACCTTGCAAAGGACATGCTGAGATCAGGCTGGTACAGGAGCAGGGCAGAGCTGCCTGACAACATTCCGTGTGAATCGGAAGAGGAGGAGCGGCTTCTTGACAGTGTTAAGAAGCTGAACGCAGAAAACGCAGCTGTGATCTATCTGTTTTACTATGAGGGTTATTCGGTAAAAGAGATAGCGAAGCTTCGGCGGACGACCTCTGCTGCGGTCAGGACCAGGCTTTGTCGTGCCCGTGAACAGCTAAGGAAAATGCTCACAAAGGAGGACTTATGAGAAACGAGTATAACAGGCTTTTTGACAAGATAACCTCCGGATTGAGTGATGAGGAGTTGCTCAACGGGGCGCTCAGAAAGGCGGAAAATATGAAAGCCAGGACAGGGAAAAAGCTTAAAAGACCCTTGATAGTGGCGGCAGCTGTTATAACAGTACTTGCGGTCGGAGTAACAGGCGCTGCGGCGACAGGCCTTATTCGATTTGATGAGATCTTCGGAAGAACTATCACAGCTGAAACGGAGCAGCTTGGAAATGATCTGATAGGAGATGCAAAGGACGCTGTCATAAGCTGTTCGGATGATGATTACATCGTTACCCTGAAAGGAGTAACAGGAACTGCTAACAGTATCCTTGCAAGCCTTAATGTGTCCAGAAAGGACGGTACTCCGCTTTTTGATGCAGAAAGCGAGGAGGAAGAAGTACAGTATAGCTTAGGGGAAGCAAAGTGGCAGCTTGGAAATGATAAAAAATTCTATGGTTCAGGTTACTACATCGAGGGCTGTGAAAACGGAAGCATTGATATTTACGCAGAATATAAGATGATGTTTGAGGAGTTCTATTCAGACGATGGTATATCAGGAGAATATATGCAGCTTCTGCTGAATGAATTGACGCTGACAGATGATAAGCTCGATATTGCTGTTGAGTTCACATATGTTCCGTCAGATACATCTTTGAGATCACTCACATGCAAAGAATTTCCGGAAGGATGCGTTATCCTTTTCAATGTGAGCGGTGAAACTGACGGTCTGCCATCAGGCAGGAACATATCCTTTGATACACAGCTTACAGCGCTCGACATCCGTGCAGAGTCGGGAATGCTGTCAGGCAGACTGGCTCTTGGGGACTATGACTGGAACAAGATCGTTCTTAACTCTTTCAGATGTGATAATGATATTGAGCTGATCAGAAAGGATGGCAGCAGCATCCCTGTATCGTTGGAGGCTTACCATCTGATGCGTGCTGTAGAAGGCTATCTTGATTTTACTATGGAGCTTGAATACAGGCAGCTTGATGAAATGATAGGGAAGGCGATAGACCTTACGGAGGTTGCAGCTATTTCAATCAACGGAACGATATATACCCTTGAATAACAGAAGCGGCACCATCTTTCGATGGTGCCGCAGTTTTATACCGGCAGAGTGATCATACCTTGCACTTTACAACACTTGTGTAGTTGCTGTATACCTTCTTGCCGTTTACTGTGATGTAGGAACGGACCTTGAAGTAGTATGTCTTGCCCTTTGTAAGGCCTGTCTTGTTAGTTGTGGTAGTAGAGCTGCTTGTAATGGTCTTGATCTTTGTGAATTTACCGTTAGCAGATGTTGCCATGTACACCTCATAGCCCTCAGCGCCGATAGCCTTGCCCCATGTGATCTTAGCGACCTTGGACTTGGACTTCTTTGCAGAAATGGTAGAAGGTGCGGGAGCGGAAACAGTAAGCTTTACAGTATTGCTGTTTTCAGACTTGATCTCAGACTTACCGTCCTTAACATAAGCCTTTACTCTGTAGTAGTATGTCTTACCCTTTGTGAGTCCCTTGTCTGTGAAGGAGTTGGAAAGTGTTGTGCCGACTTCCTTGTAGCCACTGGACTTCTTTGTGGAGCGGTAAACGATGTAGCCGGCTACAGTAGAATCGCTCTCATCCCATGTGATCTGTGCGGAGCTTGTGGTTGCGCTAACGGCAGTAACACCTGTTACCTTCTTGGGCTTAACAGTGATCTTGATGCTGCCCTCTGCGCCGGAAATAGTTCTTGCTGTGATGGTAGTTGTACCACCTGTCTTGGCAGTGATATTACCGTCAGCATCGATAGAAGCAACATTTGTGTTGGAGCTGATGAAGTAATATGTCTTACCAATTACAGATGTGTTGGGAGTTACAGAAACAGCAACAGAGGACTTTGTACCTGCTGCAATGGTCTGCTTACCTGTAACATTTACCTTAGTAGGAGTAGAGAATACCTGCTGGTGAAGACCGTCATAAGCTCTCCAGCTGCTCTGGTTTGTTGTGCTGTAGTAAACAGTTGTATCAACATTGATCTTCATTGCGTCGGTCAGTCTTACATACTTTCCGCCGAATACTACCTTGTCAAGGTTATCGCAGTTGATGAATGCATTGTCACCAAGCTTCTTAAGACCTGTACCGATGAGTACAGTGTTGAGAGATGTGCAGTGAGAGAAAGCTTCTGTCTTGATCTCTGTAATGGTGTTAGGGATAAGAACTCTCTGGAGAGAGCTGCATCCGTAGAAAGCAAGCTCTTCGATAGTCTTTATGGATGTAGGAAGAGTGATCGTACCGGAAAGAGCTCTACAACCCATGAAAGCGTTCTTACCGATAATTTTTACGGAGTTGGGCATGTTGATCTTTGCGAGGCTTATGCAATTAAGGAAAGCGCCGTCCTTGATCTCTGTGCAGTTTGCGGGAAGAGTAACGTTACCGAGCTTAACGCAGTCAGCAAAAATATTCTTGGGAACGACAGTTATAGCACAGTTGATGCTTGCGCTGTAAAGGTTTATACAGTCTTTGAAAGCATTATCGCCGATGCTGTATACCATAGAAGGAAGCACGATGCCTGTAAGATTGGAGCATCCGGAGAAAGCATCAGCACCGATCACTCTGAGAGTATCGGGCAGTGTAACAGTCTGGAGAGATGTGCAGTTCTCAAAGAGAGAGCTTCCGATCTCTGTGATACCGTTAGAAAAACGAACAGATGTTACATTAGCCTTTGCGCTGTTGATAAAAAGAGCCTGAACCTTATCAACAGGGTATCCGCCAACCTTTGCAGGGATGGTGATAGAGCGCTCACCGCCGATGTAGGAAGTGATGGTCGCCTTGCCGTTGGAAACTGTGTAGTTCCAATGACCGTCTGAATCCGCGAATGCTGTGGTGACGCAGAAGAATGCGCCTAAGGACAGCACCATGACCAATGCCATAAGCATTGATACGACACGTTTGGATCTTGTCAGTGTCATAAAAAATCCTCCTGATAAAAAATATTGTGATGAGCGACAGATCGTGCACTGTAAATAACCTTACAAATACATATCTCTGCCATAAAACACATTAATATTGTATCATATATTGAAATTTATTTCAAGATATCTGATATAAAAATTTCCAAGCGATAACAGTGCAAAATGACGGAGCATTACTTGACAAAAGCTGAAAAGTATTATATAATCAATAAGAATTACATACAGATAAAGAAAGGGGAATTGAAATGCCCGTAAAAATTGCAGACGGACTTCCTGCACAGACGATACTTGAGGATGAGCATATATTTATCATGACGGAGCTCAGAGCGCTCCATCAGGATATTCGTCCTCTTAAAATAGGTATACTTAATCTGATGCCCACTAAGATAGCTACAGAAACGCAGATATTAAGATGCCTGTCAAATACACCTCTGCAGATAGAGATAACGCTTGTGCAGACCTCTACCTATACCAGCAAGAACACATCAAGTGAGCATCTGCTTACATTCTACAAGACCTTTGATGATATCAGGGACACAAATTTTGATGGTTTTATTATTACAGGTGCACCTGTAGAGCAGATGAAGTTTGAGGATGTGGAGTATTGGGACGAGCTTTGTCAGATAATGGAATGGACAAAGACTCATTCACATTCCACTTTCCACATATGCTGGGGTGCGCAGGCTGCGCTGTATTACCATTACGGTGTGCCGAAATATGCATTGGACAGCAAGATGTTCGGTGTATTCAAGCATACGATGCTCACTCCGAAGTCCCGTCTTTTCAGAGGCTTTGATACAGAGTTCTATGTTCCTCATTCCCGCCATACAGAGGTCAGGACAGAGGATATCGAAAAGATACCGCAGCTGAAGATAATGGCTATGTCCGAGGAAGCAGGTGTCTACGCTGTATGCAGCGAGGACAGCAAGCAGTTCTTCATTACAGGTCATTCAGAGTATGATGCAGAAACTCTTGCGTCTGAATATTTCCGTGATGTAGACAGAGGTCTTTCGCCGAATCTGCCGATAAATTATTTTCCTGATGATGATCCGTCAAAGGCTCCTGTGATGAAATGGCGTTCTCACGCGACCTTGCTTTACACCAATTGGCTGAATTATTTTGTTTATCAGACAACACCGTTTGATATATCAACAAAAATTTGAAAAAACTGTTGAAATTTCGTTAAATGTATGTTATAATTGATTTATCCTAGAAAATTTTATATTGTAAAAGGAGAATGTATTATGTTTGGTTATTCAATGGGTCCTTCCAGGGTCGAGAATTATGACCTTTGGGTCCAGATCTATGGTCTTATTATTGCTTTCATTGTTCTTGGTGTAGTTGCACTGGCATTTGTGCTTAATGCATCTGTTTTCAACAAAAGCAAGGAAAACCAGCTTTCCGGCGGTATGAAGAGCATGTTCAATCTTTTCAGCCTTAAGGGTCATGTGTTTGAATCTCTTCTGAAGGTCACCACACTCTCTATCATTACATACAATGTGCTTATGATCCCTGTTGGATTTAATGCAGGCTTTATGGCTGGCTTTATCTCTATGGTATCCACTCTTATCCTGGGTGTTCTCGGCGTTTATGTTGCCGGTATGGCACTTATGATGCTGTACAGAGTTTTCGTTACAGTATCTGAGATCAACGCAAGAGATAAGGGTGTTGCATTCGATCCCGAGAATCCCTATGGACTCGTAAAGCCTGTTGCACCTGTTCAGCAGCCTTATTACGGCGCACCTGTTCAGCAGCCTTATTACGGCGCACCTGTTCAGCAGCCTTACTATGGCGCTCCTGAGCAGAACATGTATCAGGCAGCTCCTGCACCTGCTCCTGTAGCTCAGCCTGCACCTGCTCCTGTAGCTCAGCCTGCACCTGCACCTGTGGCTCAGCCTGCACCTGTGGCTCAGCCTGCACCTGTGGCTCAGCCTGCACCTGCACCTGTGGCTCAGCCTGTTCCTGCTCCCGTACCTCAGCCTGCTCCTGTAGCTCAGCCTGCTACTGCTGATGAAAAGGCATGTACGACTTGCGGCAAGTCCATCAAGGCAGCTGCAAAGTTCTGCCCTTACTGCGGTAACACACAGTAAAATTTAGTCTATAATGCAAGTAAAACGGTACCATTTGAATATGGTGCCGTTTTTTTGTTGATGTCAATGTAATTGATAGATTTATACGATTTTTCCGTAATATTGTTATAGAGAAAAGAGATCATACCTGTTAAGATATCTATAACAAGCAAATGGTGCTCACAAAAGGAGGATATGTTATGAAAGCATTATTTATCGGCGGAACAGGTACTATCAGCATGGCGATAACAAGGCAGCTTGCATGTGATCCGTCATGGGAGCTTTACCTTATCAATCGTGGAAGCAGGACAGAGGAGCTTCCCGACAACGTTACTGTCATCAGTGGCGATATCAATAATGAAGCTGAGATAGCAGAAAAACTTGGTGATCTGAAATTCGATACAGTGTGCGATTTCATTGGCTTCGTACCCTCGCAGCTGGAGCGTGACTACAGGCTCTTC
>JAGAKC010000034.1 GCA_017848155.1 Oscillospiraceae bacterium
GCTTTCGGACCATTTCACCTACGGGCGGCTGCTGCGATTCGTGGCGCCCTCGATAGTGATGATGGTATTTACGTCGATATACGGCGTTGTGGACGGACTTTTCGTGTCCAATTTCGTGGGCAAGACCCCGTTTGCGGCGCTGAATCTCATAATGCCGATGATAATGATATTCGGCGCAGTCGGCTTCATGATAGGTACAGGCGGCTCGGCGCTGGTGGCAAAGACTCTCGGCGAGGGCGACAGGGAGCGTGCGAACAGCTACTTCACGATGCTGATAAAGCTGGACCTCATCGCAGGTATCATCATCGCTGTCCTCGGAATATTCATCACGGAGCCTGTTGCGGTGCTTCTCGGCGCAGATGAGGACCTGCTTCCGCACTGCGTTGTGTACGGCAGGATAGTGATGCTCGCACAGCCTGCCTTCATGCTGCAGAACGCATTTCAGAGCTTCCTTATCACCGCAGAAAAGCCGAAATTCGGACTGCTCGTGACGGTGTTTGCAGGATGCACGAATATCCTGCTGGACTGGCTTTTCGTGGGAGTTTCAGGCTGGGGGCTGGTGGGAGCTGCCCTCGCAACAGGTCTTAGTCAGGTAGTCGGCGGTGTAGTTCCGCTGTTCTATTTCCTGCGTGAAAACAGCAGCCTGCTGCGGCTGAAGCGCACCAGGATGAAAGCAGCACCGCTGCTCAAAGCCTGTGCAAACGGCTCGTCGGAGCTGATGTCGAACCTTTCCATGTCGCTCGTGGGCATGCTGTACAACATGCAGCTTCTCTCACTCGCAGGCGAAAACGGAGTTGCCGCATACGGCATCATCATGTACGTAAATTTCATCTTCGTGTCCATATTCATCGGATTTTCCATCGGTACAGCGCCTATCATCGGCTACCATTTCGGCGCACTGAACAGCGCAGAGCTTAAGAGCCTGCTCCGAAAAAGCATAACTCTTGTGTGCTCGGCAGGAGTGCTGATGACGGTCATTGCGGAGCTTCTCTCCTCTACCCTTGCGGCGATGTTCGTGAGCTACGATACGGAGCTTCTGGAGCTTACCACACGTGGATTCAGGCTGTATTCGCTGTCGTTCCTGCTGTGCGGCTTCAATATCTTCGGGTCGGCGTTCTTCACGGCGCTCAACAACGGAGCTGTTTCGGCGATCATCTCGTTCCTGCGTACTCTCCTGTTTCAGGTCACGGCGCTTTTCGTGCTGCCGTTGTTCCTTAAGGTGGACGGAATATTCCTCGCCATCGTCGCAGCCGAGATCGCAGCTTTCATTCTGACGATCATATTCATGCTCGCAAAACGGAAGAAATACGGATATTGATAAACGGGGCGGACTGAATAACACAGTTCGCCCGATAACACCGCATCACATAAAAGGAGCGTACACAATTCGCCCCCCTATACACAAAAAAGCTCCCTCGGAGTTCCGAAGGAGCATTTTTATTGACATTTTATCAGTTGCCGAATCTGAGGGTGTTGACCTTAACGCCGGGGCCCATTGTGGAAGAAACTGTGCAGCTCTTGATGTACTGACCCTTAGCAGCAGCAGGCTTAGCCTTAGCTACAGCCTCCATAAGAGCGTTGAAGTTCTCCTCGAGCTTGCCTGCGCCGAAGGAAGCCTTACCGATGGGGCAGTGAATGATGTTAGCCTTGTCAAGACGGTACTCGATCTTACCAGCCTTAGCTTCCTGAACAGCCTTAGCAACATCAGGAGTAACTGTACCTGCCTTGGGGTTAGGCATAAGACCTCTCGGACCGAGGAC
>JAGAKC010000298.1 GCA_017848155.1 Oscillospiraceae bacterium
AACATCCGCACTGCCCGCACTCATTGGCGGCGATGCCGCCAATTCGCACAGTTGTGCGGATAGAAGTTATTTTTCCGACGCACATGTCGTCGGAAAAATTTATTTAAAACGCCTACTTCGTAGGCAAAAAATGTAGTTCTTTGACACACAGATTCCGCCATGAAAGTGGCGGAATTTTTGACCATCGGACAGGTCGTTTCTGAAAGCTTTTCAACCGGTGTAAAAAAACCCGTTGAAAACAATTGCTATTTTGTTGAAACTTATGAAGTTCAGCAAAATACTTGAATTTTTCGGGCTTTTGATATACAATATAAATTAGGCGCATTGCGCATTAATGTTCAGTCGGCGGTCCTGTCCGCCATCATATATTCAGGAGGATCCTAAACCATGGTAAAGAAGATAAGAAAGGCTGCCCTCGTTGCTGCAATGATGGCAGTGTTCATGCTTACATTCGCTGTAAGCGCATATGCAGATCTCGTTTCTGTTCCCAGAAAGGCAGACGTTGACTGCGAGGTCATCGGCAGTATCGCCGCAGACGGCGCTATGACCGTCAAGGCAGAGGTAATGGCTGATGTCAACCAGTCCATCAACTACACCATCAAGGGCGACGCTCTTGACCCCGAATTCTGGAACCAGTCGGGCGCTTACGTGGAGATAGACCTGACGCTTGAAACAGAAAGCTCCACCGTTTTCGCTATACTCCCCGCATTCGGCAAGGGCTGGAAGTGGGTAAATCCCTCCGTGTGGGACACAAAGCTCCAGTACGGCAAGACCATCACCCTGAGAGAGCCGCTTTCTACATACTACAGCTCTTTTAAAGAGGCTGACCCCATGACTCTCCGTTTACAGATAGGCTCCACAGCGACCTCTACCGAAACTGTTCAGATATCCGTTTCGGGTCTCAGATTCGTCGGTGTAGGCTCCACACCTGCAACAACAACTACCACAGCGGCTACGACTACCACCACCGCCGCTACCACCACGACAGAGGCTACCACCACGACGACAGCCGCTACGACCACCACTCCCGCAGAGGCCGAGCCTGAGGTGACAGAGCCCGAGGAGAGCGAGCCTGCCGATACAGAGGCCACAGAGCCGACAGAGAGCGAGCCTGAGGAGAGCAAGCCTGCCGACACGACAGCTTCACAGACCACATCCGAGGAGAGCAAGGCAGAGGCGACCACCGCCGCCACATCTCCCTCCACCACAAAGCCTGCTACCACATTTGCTTCCGCTGAGTCCGATGACCCCGAAAGCCCCGTGGGCATGATAATCGTTATCGTGATCGTTGCCGTTGTCATCACAGCCGGCGCTATCGTAGGCTACACCATCTACAAAAAGAAGAAGTATTATTGATATCACTTTCGATGTACGTATAACAGAAGGGAAACGTTGCGATGGATAAGCTTGTTGCTTTTTTCAAGAATAAATGGCTCAAGAGAGGCGTGGCGCTTGTCTGCTGGTCATACACGTGGATGCTTTGCTGGGTGACATGGCTGTATTTCGCCTTCTTTATCGAGTACGAAAACCCCACCTCGCTTTTTATCCTGTACGTGTTCATCAACGTGGCTGCGCTGGGTCTTATGATCTACACAAGACGTCAGGTCATCACCATGATAAACTGCATGGTGATACCGCCGATCGTTTTCCTGCTGGTGCTTTTCGGCTTCGGAAACTGGTACCTTATCCTGCCGCCTGTGTGCGTGATGGTGGCGATGTTCTTTATCAATACCGCACATGAAACTTTAAAGACCGTGCTCGGCACGATATATCTGCTGATGTTCGTTATCGGCATCGCAGGCTACCTCGGCGTAAACATGCTGATCGGTTCGTTCACATTTACGGGAGTAGACCTTTCGCTTCGTGACAACGACTATGAAAAGGTGTCACCCTCGGGCGACTACAGGATAGTACGCTATATCGACAAGCCCTCGGGCGACCGCCGCACCGCCATGTACTACATCGAGTACACGGGCGATGATACGGAGATACCCTTCGGCTTCTGCAAGAAGATATTCGGATGCAGGCATCAGTTCTCATCCCAGTACACGGGCAAGAGCGACGACCCCATCGACTGGATCGAGGTCACCATCAACGGCATCGAAACAGAGATGCTGAGCGTTGAGGGCAGCTTAAGAGAGAATCCCTACCTTAAACAGCCTGTGGGCGAAACAGAGGACTCAGGCGACCTTAGTTCGGTGCCTGCCTGTGATGATACAGCCGAGGCAGCTACCTCGGACGCTACCGCACAGAGCGGTGAAACATCGGACACAACAGTGCAGACCGCAGAGGCTGCGTGACCTATTACATGCCGGACGGCTTTGGCATTTGCTTGGCCGTCCTTTTGGTATTTTATTCTGTAGTTTCTGGTACGAATGCCGTCGGATTTCGTCGGGCGGCACAATAGTGTAAAGGAGCAATTACCTTGGATAGAACGCTTCATATTGTCGGTAAAAATTCAGGCGAGATCTTCCTGATGAAATATCCCCGTTCGCTGCTGATATTCTGCGACTATGACCTGACCTATTTTGCGGAGAACGCCATCGCTGTGTGCGATGAGGGACTTAAGGCAGGAGAGCTTGATTTTGACAGAGTGACGGAGCTGAGAAATTCGCTCAAGAGCGCTCATATCTACATCGAGCACAACATCCGCACCACCTATGACAAGATAGTGCTGGACTGCTGGATAGACTACGTCTGCCGCAGGGACAACGTGGGCACAGGCTCGCTGTGGAACCGTTTCATGCCCTGCAACAACGCCTTTGAAAAGGCAGTTTTCATGCGCCTTTGCGAGTACCGCTACAACCGTGCCATCAACGAATGGCTGAACCTTGTGCGTGTGCAGGACTACGCAAAGAGCAAGATGAACTTCATCTTCTCCGCCGACCTCAACAGCGCCGCAGAAGCCGCTTCACGCCGCAACTACTTCGACCTTATGTTCAGCGTTACCGCCCGTGAGCTTGGCTGCCGCATCGAGGACCTTGGCGTAATCAAGACCTTTTCCGTGGGCAGAGTGCCCTCCTCGCCGTTCATCTACTCGAATATCTCTAAGGACGTGGTGAAGAACCTGCTGTCCGATTTCGACTACTCCGAGGACTACTCCGACACCGAGAATTACGGCGGCGCAGCTGACCAGATAGCTATGGATGCGTTCGCATACATGAAATCGGGACTCCAGAACGAGTTCTCCAGCTACAACATCTCCAGGAGCGAGATGGAAAATGCTCCCACAAGGGTGTACATGCCCGTGGGTCTTAAAGCGGTGGTGGACCTCGAGATAGACGCACTCATCGACAGCGGCGGATGGCTCTCACGGTGCAGACGCTGCGGACGGTACTTCGTCCGTGACGAGAAGCACACGGAGCAGTACTGCTCCCTGTTCAACCCGGGCGGCAAGACCTGCCTGCAGATATACGAGATGGAGCACCCGAAGAGCAACATCACCCCAGAGCTTCAGCGTAGCTTCCGTGAGATAACCGACGAGATGTACGCACGTGTGGACAGCTCCATGAGCCTTGAGGAGTACGAGAGCTGGAAGGTGTATCTTGACGCACTCTACGGCAAGGTGGACAAGGGCGAGATACCGCCTGACGAGCTGGAAGCGTTCATCATCTACTCCCGTTCGCTGGACATCTCACGCAGCAACCCCGTGACCGAGGTTCACAAGCGTGAGCCTGAGGCGGCTCCCGTGCGTGAGCGTGTCGTGAAGCCGTTCATTCCCGAGAGGATAGACCGCAGCGAGCTTTATGCGCAGCAGCCGCAGAAGCCTGTAAAGGAGGAAGAGCCTGACGAGTACGAGCCGCAGCGCAAGTCAAAGGGCTTCTTCACATCTCCCACGGTGCAGCGTCAGCGCTCCATGGAGAGTGCGCCGATGACACGCCTTATAAGGGCGGAGCAGTCGGCGGAGGTGCTGTCCCGTGGCAGCACTCAGGGCGGCTTTACGCCGTTCGGTCAGACAGAGCCGATACGTCCGCAGCGTACAGAGCGTACAGAGCGTACACGGCAGAGCTATTCCCGTCCGCATGACAGCGGCGATATATACCGTGGGGAGGAGTTCACTCCGCACGGCGACTTTTCACGTGCTCCCGAAAGACGTGAGCAGGCGCCGCAGCGTCCGCAGTATCCGCCCGAGCCTGATGTGACGGCGGAGAGTGCGCCGCAGGGCTTCCGTCCGTTTGGTGCACAGGACTTTTCTGCGCCTGACTTCTCAAAGCAGGAGAGCAGACAGCCTGCCACGGAGCAGGATTTCGACTTCTCACGCATAGGCGAGAAGCTGAAGGAGCTTCAGGAGCTGGAAAGGCAGGAGGAGCGCAGAGCAGCGCCTGCTGCACCAGCAGTACCAACAGCACCAGCAGCACCCGAGCCTGATGAAAGCAGCTTCGACCTTTTCGGCGACATAAAATACGACGCAGGCGACAGCCTTGAAAGCTACGGCAATGTGTTCGACCTTGAGCGTGACGGAGTGCAGGAGCCTGCTGCACCCGTTCAGCCTGTTCAGCCCGTTCAGCGTGAGGAAAGGGACGAGCCGTCCGCACAGCAAAGACCAAAGGTGATAAGAAAGAACGCAGCTGCGATATCCGCCTACGGAAAGATATCGGGTGCGCCCGTAGTCACCGCCGCACCGCAGCGTAAGGAACCGTCCGCACCGCAGCTGACAGCGCCTGCCGCCGACCACCAGCCGTTCAGGGATGTGGGAGATATCTTCGATGTGCTGGAGAAGTCCGACCTGAACGACCTTGGAAATTCTAACGATTTGAACAATTTGAACAATTTGAACAGCTCGAACGATATGAGTAACTCGGGCGGCTCGGGAGCGGCTCAGCAGGACGACAGCTACTTCGTATTCGACAGAAAGACAGAGCCTGAAAAGCCTGTGAAGCCTGTAGAGAAGCCTGTAAAAGAGCCTGACGACGATGTACGTGAGTATGTGCCCCGTGAGGAGGTGCGTGAGTACGTTCCAAGAAAGAAGCAGTCCGTATCCTCTGCATCCTCTGCATCCTCTGCACATTCGGAGCCGCCTGTTGAGCGGTCTGTGCCCGAAAAGGTGACCACCGACAATGCGCCCAGCGGCATCTGGACGGAGGAGCGCAATCTCTTCCCCGACAGACCGTCCGAGGAGGAGCTGGAGATGCTGAAGGAAAAGAAGAAGGCAAAGAGCAACAAGACCCAGCGCCTTTTCGACGCCATCATGCGTGAGCCGGAGGATAATCCCAACATGCGCCGCAGAAAATAAATTGCCTAAATACGGCTCGGTTAGGTAACTGAATTTTATAGTAATTGTTGGAAATGCATAAAAACAGCGTTGTGGAAACGATTAAATTTGCGCAAAAATACAATTGAAAAAAACGCTGTAATAAGATAAAATATATACAGGACTATCGTGTGGGGCGACCCATGCTGGTTTCAATAATTTTTTTGGAGGATTTTCATTATGAAGATTACAAAGATCCTTGCATCTGCTGCAGCTTCCCTTTTCGCAGTAGGCGCACTCGCTATGTCTGCTTCCGCTTACACAGCTACTCTCGGCTACGCTGACAGCTCCTGGACAGCTCAGGACTGGGCTTCTTCCGTTGAGGTAAACGGTGACGGTACATATTCCATCACTGCTTGCTGCCAGCTCGAGAGCGAGGAAACAGGTGAGATGGAGAACGTTGCCGGTACAGGCGCTACTGTATTCGTTGTTGACATCGCAGGTCTCGGTGCAGACCTCGGCATCGACGGCACAGACGAAGTTGCTAAGTACGACACAGGCGATCTCGTTGTTTCCGATGTAACTGTTACATCCGGCGGCACAACATTCGACATCGACCAGTCCAAGATCATGGTTGGCGACATCGAGGGCAAGGGCAACGTTCGTATCGAGATCTACAACGCTTACGGTCCTACAACCGTTGAGCAGTCCTACGACGCTTCCGTTTCTCCCCTTGATCCTTCCGCATTCGCTTTCGCAGCTGAGGATCAGTTCACAGTAACATTCACACTGTCCGGTCTCGGCGGTGGCGCTGCTGCTGAAACTCCTGCTGAGACTCCCGCTGAAACACCCGCTGAAACAACTCCTTCCACAGACACTAAGGATTCTCCCGACACAGGTGTTGAGGGTATCGCTGCTGTTGCTGGTGTAGCTGTTCTCGCAGCAGGTGCAGTTCTCGTTTCCAAGAAGAGAAAGTAATCTCTGACGGATATCGTTAATAGCAGATCAAGACGCTGTCACTTCGGTGGCAGCGTTTTTTTATTTGTGGTCTGTGCTACAAAAAATCAGCGTTGAAACTGTGCACAATGACAGGGTCAGAGCTGCGCTGAAAGCTCCCGTATAGTCATTTGTGACAGGGGAGTTCGGAAAAACTTGTGCAGTTTCACCTGCTTCATGGAAAAAAACGTTTCGCAGATAAAAACTGCCGCAAAAAAAAACTGTGCAGCCTGACGGTTGCGCTTTTTATGCCATCACGTGTATAATAGACGGGTCGACAGAAAGCAGAATATCATGAAATACAGAAATCAGATAGAATTTGAGGTAAGCGGCAGATATGCGCTGTTTACCGACCCGTTTTCGGCATGCGGCGGAGAGAAATGCAGCCTGCCCGTGCCGACCTATGACGCATTGAGAGGGATAGCGGATTCGATATACCGTGACAGCTCCATGAGATGGGTGGTGGAGCTTGTGCGGATAATGGAGCCTGTGCGCACCGAATCCATGTCCATGAAGCGCCGCAGATACTTCGCACAGGGATACGACCTTTCGGTGTACACCTACCTTAAGGACGTGAGGTACAGGGTGCGTGCGCATTTCGAGTGGTGCGACGGAAAGCCGCACGATACCGCTGACGAGCACAGATGCTACCGCATGGCGCAGAGAGAGCTGTCCCACGGCGGAAGATTTGAGGTGTACCTTGGTGCAAGGACATGTCCTGCGGCGGTGCGCCCATGCAGTGTGTACGAGGGCGAGGGCGCATATGACGGCAGCGGCAGGGTGGAGCTTGGCTTCATGTACCACGGACTTGACTATGGCGAGAGGGCAGCTCCACGCTTTCACCGTGCGGTCATGAATGACGGAGTGATACGCTTTCCGCCGCCGTCAGCCTGCATCAGGAGCGATAACCACGGCGGAGATGTTAGCTATGCACTGGCTTGAGCAGCTGACCTGCTTCGGGCATGACCTGCCACTCTATCATGCTGAAAGGAATACCGACATAGAGCTGCGCCTGTCAAAGGACGGGCAGTTTCTCGGCACATCCGTCGGACGGGTGCGAGCCTTTATCCCCGTGACGGAGCGCTCCGCATCACGCACATCAGCCATACTGCCGCATGCGCTTTCCGACAGATTACAGTATCTCTGGGGCGGAAAGCGGACGGAGATGTACCTTGAAGCACTGCGGCGCTGGGCGGATTCGGAATACGGCTGTCAGGAGCTGCACGCTGTCTACAGCTACATAAAGGGCGGCAGCATCATACGTGACATCACATCTGACGGGACGGAGCTTTCGGGACTGTACAATTCCATGGTGAGGTTTTCTGTGGACGGCAAAGCGCTGTGGGAGGACGTGAAGCTCCGTGAGAGCTATATCAGCTACATGCGCA
>JAGAKC010000299.1 GCA_017848155.1 Oscillospiraceae bacterium
CACCGAGGAGGAACTGAAGAACATAGACCCGCCGCCCTTTACATACGAGGGCAGGCGCTACACCGCTTACGAAGCGCAGCAGCAGATGCGAAAGATGGAGCGCTCCATGCGAAAGCAGAAGGATCGCTGTATCGTGGCGGATGCGGCTGGTGATGTTGAGAATCATGCAATCCAAAGTATTAAACTGCGGAGGCAGAAAGACATATATGAGGATTTTGCCAAAGCGGCAAACTCTTTCACCCAATACGAACGCACTATTGTAGGAGGATATGGTCGTTCACAAGGAGGTAAAACTGCCTATGTAACGAGAGTGTATAACAAAATGAATCAGCTTGTCGGTACAACAACATCTGAAGGCACAGAAGTTAAATTCATCACAGATCATTTTGTAGGTCGCTGTATTGATAGGAAAATCACAGCTGATAATATCAAAAACGCCTTGACAAATCCTCTTCATGTAGGTATAATTAAGACAGACAAAAAAGGCAGAAGAAGCCAAGAGTATATCGGAGCGGAAGCTCGTGTTCAGATTAATCCTGACACTGGTGGAATTGTAACATTATGGGCAACATCGACCAGCATAAAGAGAAAGTATGGGGTGATACCGTGAGTAAAATAAAGTGGACTTCAGAGCAAATAAAAGTTTTGCAGAATATTAAAGTTGATTTCGATGTAACCGACGAGCTTAATGATGACCAGATCATAGAGCTTGATGAGAAAGTTACTCACTTCTTTGTGATGAATGGTATAGGCGCAAATGATACAGTAACACCAGTTGGTAGGATTTGCGAAAGTATCATTGATGCAATAAGCGAATTATAATCCGCACTCTCACACCGAGAGTGCAATTTTTATCCCTCAATTCAATAATCAGCACTCCTTCGGGGGTGCAATTTTTATCCCTGAAAGGAGATGAAGCTATGTGAGACATGATAGATATATCAATTCTCGGCTTGCCGCTGTGGTAGCCGTAACGATGGCTATATCAGCTGTATCGGCATACAAGGCGAATATTTGGATACCGCCCGACAATAACAGCACCAAAACCTTTGTCACAGTTCAACAACGCAGACGAAGGCACAAGCCCAGATAATCAGCACTCCTTCGGGGGTGCTTTTTATATCCCTGAAAACACTTTTTAAGGAGGTTTTTAAACTATGGAAAAGATCATAGCACTGCTGAAAAAGCTCGGCATAGAGCTTACGGCAGACCAGACAAAGCAGCTTGAGGAGGTCGGCGCAAAGGAGCTGGTGTCCGCCGAGGACGCAGCCAGAACCGCTACCGAGGTCGAGGAGCTTAAAAAGCAGCTTGCACAGCGTGACGCAGACCTTGAAAAGCTGAAGAGCGACACCACATCCGCAGACCTTAAGGCGCAGCTGGACGAGCTTCGGGGCAAGTACGACGCCGATACAAAGGAGCTGCAGGATAAGCTGTCTGCGCAGGAAACGGACTTCGCTGCGGAGAAGCTTCTCGGCAATTACAAGTTCGCATCCGACCGCATCAGAGCTTCCGTGCTTCAGGAATTCAAGGGCAAGGGCTTCAAGTTCGAGAACGGCGAGTTCATTGGCGGCAAGGAGTTCCTTGAGGAGCTGAAGAAGAACGAGCCTGCTTCCTTTGCGCAGGAAGCGCCCGGACTGTTCATGGGCAGTACGCAGAGCAATG
>JAGAKC010000300.1 GCA_017848155.1 Oscillospiraceae bacterium
AGCTGCCGCTGGCATCACGGCAGATAAGATGACCGTTGTCCGCAATACCCTCTGCAAAAGCCCTGCGCTCGCCTGTTTCAGATATCAGCAGCACCTCTTTCCCCGTCGTAACACAGCGGCTGCGATACTCGCCGATAAGCTCCGAAAAGTCACGTGAGCAATGCTCCGTGATCGCATCACAAAGCTGTTCTGCGACCTGCTCTCTGTCAGGAGCAATACCTGTCATCATCTTAAGTGAGCCGCCAAAGGGAAGTCCTGCCGAAAGAAAATATTCCTCGGACTGGCAAAGGTTAAGCCCTACGCCGCATATTATATCTATGCCGTCACGTCCTGCGGCACTTTCGCATAAAATACCACAGAGCTTGCGGCCGTTCAGCACTATATCATTCGGCCATTTTATACCGAACTGCTGCGGTCGCTCATAAAGGCTGTCCAGCACGTGACAGACAGCAACCGCCGCAGCAAGCGTCACGAACTGAGGATATCTGACATTGCGTAAAAGCACCGAAAACGGCAGCATTCCGCTGTCAGACAGCCACTCGTGACCCATCCTTCCACGACCTGCCGTCTGGATATCGGCAGTTACGGCATCGCCATGGGAAAGCTCTCCCCTGTGCTGCTTAAGCCAGCTGTTGGTGGAATCAGCTTCGGCAAGATGTATTATGCTCATTTTATTATATCCATGGCGATTATGTTCATCTTTATCTCGCCGCTGCTGGATATCTCTATCACGCCGTAGGTCGGTCTGTTGTGATTTCTGGGAGAATCGGGACTTCCCGGATTCATGATGAATATACCGTCAATTATCTCGGTGCGGTAGAGATGCGTATGACCGTACAGTGCGATCTTGCAATCGTTCAGCCTTGCATCGGCTATGAGCCTGTCAAGACCGCTGTGAACGTTCTGTACATGACCGTGGCAGCAGAATATCTTGTATCCGCATGCGGTAACGACCTGCACCGACTTGTGTATCCCGAAATCGCAGTTTCCGCCGACATACACCATCGCCTTGTCAAGATGGAGATTCTGCACATCACGCATCTCATTCTCTCCGTCACCGAGATGGATGAAAAGATCTGCGTCAAGATTATGCTTAACTATCTCGTCCAGCACTGCGAAATTTCTGTGTGTATCCGATACTACTATTATTTTCATACAGGTATTTCCCTTTCATTTGTTTATATCTATCGGAATTATGTGTTTTCTATATCTATACTAAGCATACCTTTTCTGATTATAGCATAAATTATGTAATAATAAAAGGGGTTTTGCAATATTTTCGGCTTTTGTAACGAAAACGACAGCTTTTTGCAATTATTTTTAGGAGGTAACACCATGACCGACAAGGAATACGAGCAGCTTATAAGCACTGCAAGCAGGAAAATGGGAGCTTCTCCCGACACACTGAAAAAGAATCTGGAAAAGGGGGATATCTCTGCACTGTCAAAAGGGTTGTCAAAAAACGACAAGGCAAAGCTGAAAGCGGTGCTTGCCAACAAGGAGCTTATGGCAAGGCTGAAAAGCGCTTCCTAACCGGAGGAGATAATGCGGCTCCTCAGCAATATGTGAAATATAAGCACTTAGCTGTCCCGACGCAAAGGAGGAAAAATGGAAGACATAGAAGATATCCTCCGTGCACTTACAGAGGATAGCGATGACGACAACGACACAGAGCAACAGGACAACAGCGGCGGTATCTTCGGCGGACTTGACCCGTCGATGCTGGTCAATATCATGAGCCTGTTTGAAAAGATGAATTCCACCAGCGACAACGAGCGTTTTCTGCTGGCGCTGAAGCCGCTGCTGAGAGATGAGAACAAAGAGAAGATCGATGCGGCGGTGCGGTTTATGAAGCTTTTCGCACTGCTTCCAGTGCTTAAGGACAGCGGACTTCTCGGAAAGCTGTTTTAGGAGGAGCGACATGGTATGGAACGGCGGAAGCTCTGCACTTTATAAGGCTGTTGAAAGGCACAACGGAGCTGCTGAAAAGGCTGCGTGTGAAAGCGTGAAGAAAAACGACGCTCCAAAGAACACACAACCCCTGAAAAAACACGGCGGACCTGCGCCTGCACCTGCCGCTTTTATGGATAAGGACACTCTGCTGATAGCGGCGCTGATACTGATACTGATAAACGAAAAGGCTGACAGAACGCTGATATTTGCGTTGGTATTCGTTCTGCTTTCTTAGGGTTAGGTAAAAATGCACAAGCAAAGCAGCTTATGGTGTTTTTTTTATTTCACTTTACCACTTGCAAAAAAGGCACAGATAGTGTATAATAAATGTAATATTATCAAAGGCTATTACGCAGTCAGAGTACCCGTAATTCCGTCCCACAGAGAGCTGCGGCAAGGTGAAAGCGCAGAGTTCGGACACGGCGAAAGTGCGGCTGCCAGCTGCCCGGGGGAAACTAAGTATCCCGGGACGTTCTCCGCGTTAAGGAATCCGAGGGGCATACTGCCCGAAGCGAAGTGGGACCGTGATATCATCACCTTCGTACCTTTAATGGTGCGGAGGTTTTTTTATTATATATCAGGCTTTTCACATCCGCAGGAAACAGCTGCGCCCTCATACCCAGATCAATGACTAACGGAGGTAATATGTTCAGAAAGATCCGTGAGGAGATAGATTCGATCAGAGAACGTGACCCTGCGGTGCGCTCCGCATGGGAGGTGTACTTCCTCTACCCGTCATTCAAGGCGGTAAGAGCCTACAGACGTGCTCACTGGTTCCATGAGAGAGGTTTTTACTTCATCGCAAGGTGGATCTCCCAGCGTGCACGCAACAAAACAGGCATCGAGATACACCCCGGCGCAAAGATCGGCAAGGGTCTGTTTATCGACCACGGCGCAGGCGTGGTCATCGGTGAGACCACAGAGATCGGCGATAACTGCACACTGTATCAGAACGTTACACTGGGCGGTACGGGAAAGGACGTGGGAAAGCGCCACCCGACACTCGGCAACAACGTACTGGTCGGCGCAGGCGCAAGAGTCCTCGGTCCGTTCAGGATAGGTGATAACTCCAAGATCGCCGCAAATGCCGTGGTGCTGGAGGAGGTACCGCCGAACTGTACAGCCGTGGGCGTTCCCGCAAGAGTCGTAAAGCGTGACGGCATCAAGGTCGGAGTTGCAAACAGCGATCTTGACCAGATCCACATTCCAGACCCTGTTTCCCAGCTTCTGTGCGAGCATCTCGTACAGATAGAACGTCTGCAGAAGCAGGTGGAGCAGCTTACAAACGAAATAAATACCATCAAGGAGGAAAAATAAATGCAGATCTACAACACGATGACAAGACAGAAAGAGGAGCTTAAGCCTATCACCCCCGGCACTATCAAGATATATGCCTGCGGTCCTACGGTGTATAACCTTATCCATATCGGAAACGCAAGAGCACTCTGCGTATTCGACACACTGCGCAGATACCTTGAATTCCGTGGAAACAAGGTGTTCTATGTTCAGAACTTC
>JAGAKC010000301.1 GCA_017848155.1 Oscillospiraceae bacterium
ACATCACAGAGCGAGGAGAAAACGATATCCCCCGAAGAAGTCGCCAATAATGGGCATACGTCCTGCTATGCAGCTGATCGCAGACGAGGAGGATGCAAAGCTTGAAGCTACAATAGATAATGCAAAGGCAGGCGACATCATCACTCTTGGCAGTTATGAACAGGACAATGATGCCACAAACGGCAAGGAGCCGATAGAGTGGGAGTATTTTGTGTAGATAAATATGGCTATGATCAGCTTGTTCTTATAAGTAAAAAGATTATTGAGTCAGTGCCGTATAACAAGTACAATGAATATGTTTATTGGGATACCTGTACTTTGAACAGCTGGCTCAATACAGAATTTTACAGCGAAGCTTTTAATAGCAATGAACAGAATAGGATAGAGTACATACCATATGAAGCGTACAGAAATAATAATGTTTTTATGCTAAGTGCGTGGGATATCACACAACTCTAAGGCGGTGAACTGTATTTTTGGGATTACTACAACTACTATTATGCTCCTGAAATGATCGCACCCTGTACCGAATATGCAAAAGCAAAGGGATGTGTCGGAAGATGGTGGCTTACTGACGAGGGATTGAGTAATTTCGGATACAGTTATCTGTGTGTTGATCGAGATGGATATATCAATGACGGTATGATAAACGCAGATAATATTGGTGTACGTCCTGTGATACGTATACACAGATGATATATTAAGCATAGATCACAAAGTAATTAAAAAACAAGCGGCAGAGCTCTCTCTGCCGCTTTGTGCTATGTTATTATCACTGATATGAAGCTGTTGCGACCAGAAGTATCACGGTAAATATCGCAAAAGCTATTGCGTTCCTGATAAGATAGGACAGCAGGGGATGGTCTGTGCTGCGGTCTTCTGTCGGTGTGCTTTGCTTTTCGGCTTCTGTTATAACAGGCGCAGGTGCAGCCACTCTAACGGGGATATCCTCTGCCACAGGCTTTGTAAGCTCCACAGAGCGTGGCTGCGGCATTATTTCCTGTACGGGCGCAGCTTCTCTTTCAGGCTTTCGCAGTGAAATGGGTCTGTTCTCCGTCCTGTCAGGTTTTCGGAGATCAACATGTACAGTTCCTTTTTCCGCTGAAAGAGTGCGGTCATACTCTGCCCGTTTCACAGGGTCAGTGAGCACCTTTTTCGCATTTTTCAGCTCGTTTATCATTGGCGCAGCTTTTTCAGAGCCAAGCGCATGCAGCAGACTGAATTCAGCAAGCTTTCTTGAAAAAGCAGCCTCTATCTCCTCGGTTGAAGCATAACGTGATGCTCCGATAATTTCATATAAAGTCATCATAGATCCCTTTCGGTCAGATATTCATACATGCCTGCACAGTTGGCAAGAAGTGAGAGTATAACTGCTGCGTACCAGCACCATCTGTCAATATCGGACGGAAACAGTCCGTTCAGCTGTGGTACGAGAGTGATGATAAGCAGAATGGCATTTCCGTAGTACACTGCGTTTGCAAGCAGCTGTCGCATATCGCTGTGATCACGACCGTACTGTGCACGCTTGTACAGGTCGATGCCTGCCGCTGCAATACCGAGCGCTATGGTCGCAACGCAGAATATGCTTTCTATCATCGGCATGTTTGGCAGCTTGTTCTGCATGAGTACTGCTGCTACGGCGCAGACACCTGTACCTGCAAGATTTAGGTCGGTAACCTTGAAGATAAGATACACGATCGCTCCCAGAATGGC
>JAGAKC010000302.1 GCA_017848155.1 Oscillospiraceae bacterium
ACCGTAAATAGCGATACCAAGCGCCGCCTTTACACTTTCGGGCAGCACCTCGCCAAGCAGCGCACCGCCAGCTGTGCCCGATGCCCAGAATATGTACGGAAGCGTGATAAGCCCGTACATGTACCTCGGCGGCACATCCGTACTTTGCCCTGACGCCACGGCGAATATCTCATCGGTTATGCCAAATGCACTTACGATGCGGTGAAACAGGCTGTACCTCTTGTCCAGCTTCTGCGACAGCGACAGACTCATAAGGGCATATCGCATGTTTATGATAAGCTGCGCCATAGCCATCTCGATATAACCGCCGCCTGCGGAGATTATACCGATTCCTGCCACCTGACCTGCCGAGGTGAGGTTGGTCATTGATATCAGTATAGCGGCAAGCGGAGGTATCCCCATGCCCACCGCAGTGATACCGAATGTAAACGACACCGAAAAATAGCCCAGTGCAATAGGCAGTCCGTCCCTCAGTCCCTTTCTGTATGAGAGTCTTTCTCCCCCATTCTGTATTTTTGTTTCAGACATTGCCATCTCTTTTCCTTGTTCTTTTTAGCCGCATATCCCGTCATTTTAACGGACACGAACGTATATATTGTACCACATCTCACGCCCTTTTTCAATATTATTCACAAAATTTCCCCAAACACTTGCAATTTGACAATACTTTATGGTACAATAAATGCATTATTAAAAAAGGAGAAAAATTATGGAAACCAATATCCTAACTATCATAGTATTCATAGTGTACGCACTTGTAATGCTGGCGATAGGCATCTATTCCTACAAGAAATCAACAAGTATGAACGACTACTTCATCGGCGGACGCTCTCTCGGTCCCTGGACCACCGCAATATCCGCACAGGCATCGGATATGAGCGGATGGCTGCTGATGGGTCTGCCCGGCGCTATCCTTGTCAGCGGACTTACCGAAAGCTGGATAGCGATAGGTCTTTTCATAGGCACCTACCTCAACTGGAAGCTGGTCGCTGCAAGACTTCGTAAGATGTCCTATGCGGCCGGCGACGCTATCACTATCCCCGAATACCTGCAGAAGCGCTTCTTCACCGAAAGTCCTGTGGTAAGACTGGTATGCGCAGCGATAATCTTCGTATTCTTCCTGCTGTACACAGCCTCCGCTTTCAGCGCAGGCGCAAAGCTTTTCACCTTCGTTTTCAATATCAATGAGTATGCATTATCCCTTACCATAGGTGCACTGATAATCATCTCCTACACCTTCCTCGGCGGCTTCTTTGCAGTATGCTGGACAGATATGATACAGGGCATACTGATGTTTGCGGCACTTATCATAGTACCTTTCGTTGCTATCTGCCAGATACCCAACATGTCTGCTGTGGAATTTCCCACAGTTGATGTGAACGGCTTTATCGTTGAATACTACACCAGCTTCATACAGAATCAGGACGGCTCCTTTGCATGGCAGACCATCCTTTCAGGTCTTGCATGGGGTCTGGGCTACTTCGGAATGCCCCATATCCTTATAAGATTCATGGCGATAAAGTCCAGCGATATGATAAAGAAGTCACGTGTCATCGCAGTCGTATGGGTGGCAGTTACTCTTATCGCAGCTGTACTGGTCGGCATCATCGGCTACATGTACCTCAACTACCCCAACGAGGCAAATGCGGAGCTTCTTGCAAAGTTCAACGCCCTCGGCGACTCCGAAAAGATATTCATGTTCCTGTCCTCTACCCTGCTTCCTGCGCTCTTTGCAGGCGTGATCCTTTCTGCAATACTTGCGGCTATCATGAGTACAGCTGACTCCCAGCTGCTGGTAACAGCCTCCGCAGTGACCAACGACATGTTCAAGCTGTTTAAAAAGAACGCAAGTGATAAGGCATATTGTCAGAGGAACAACCAGTAAGCGTATTGTGAAACT
>JAGAKC010000303.1 GCA_017848155.1 Oscillospiraceae bacterium
AGCGGCAAGCAATAACTGCCTTGATATGTTCAGGGAGATGTTCCTTGTAACTGCGTTACAGAAGGTCAAGGAGATGGACGCTTCGGCGTGTCCTGCGTTTGATGTGCTTGAGATGGCGACAAAGGGCGGTGCTCTTGCTATGGGACTTACGGATTGTGATGTCCTTGCGGCAGGGAAGTGCGCTGACTTTGCGGTCATTGACCTTATGCAGCCTAATATGCAGCCGCTGCACAATATCCCGAAGAATCTTATATATTCGGGCAGCAAGCAGAATGTTTACATGACGGTGGTAAACGGAAACGTGCTGTATGAAAACGGCAGGTTCCTTACTGTCGATGCCGCTGAAGTATACGCAAGGGCAGAAAAGCTCGTGCGTGAGATATGCGGCTGATATCCTGATAAACGGATGATCCCCCGTACCGAAAAGTACGGGGGATGTTTTATTTCAGATCAGTCAGCGGCTGTCTTACTTGGAAGAGGAGTTATTCTGCTGGGTGTAGCTCATGATCATATCCTTGACCATCTGACCACCGATGGAGCCTGCCTGCTTAGCTGTCAGGTCGCCGTTGTAGCCGTTGTTAAGGGGTACACCTACTTCGCTTGCTGCCTGCATCTTGATGCTGTTGAGTGCTGCCTTTGTCTGCTTATTAGATGACATATTGATTATCTCCTTAATATTCATAAAGATTGAAGCAAGGAACTTTTTCGTCCTCGCAGTAGTATTATTTTCAGCGTCAAAAAAAATATTAAAGGAAATTGTTTGAAATATATCATTCTGTCTGCGGAGTACATGAAGTACATGCCGCGCATACTCCTTTTAATGTAAGGGTGATCTCGGTAAGAGCATGTCCGTACTTGTCGGAAACGCAGCTTTTAAGCGCCTTCATCGTGTCAAGCTCCACGTCATAGACCTTTGAGCATCTTTCACATACCATGTGATAGTGGTCGTCTGTACGTCCGTCAAATCTGTCGCTTCCGTCTGCAATACGTATTTTCATGAGCATGCCCATTTCACTGAGCAGATTAAGATTTCTGTAAACTGTGCCGAGGCTAAGATTAGGATTGTCAGTCTTAAGAGCAGTATACACCTGATCTGCGGTGGGATGTATCGGATAGTTCAATACCTGATTAAGTATCATTTCACGCTGTTTTGAAAATTTCATAATATGTCCTTCCACAATAAGCATAATAGTAATTGTTATCAGTATTATAACATAATATTCCTTATCTGTCAATAGAAATGTTGATGGTAAATAATAGAATATCCGCACAAACCATCTTGTGCGGATAAAACTATTACAGTATGATACAGATAAGACCGCCGCAGCCATCATTGATGATACGCTGAATCGTTTCCTGCAGCTTCATTCTTGCGTCGGTCGGCATCCTGTACAGCTTGTTGTGCAGTCCCTCGTTTACGAGATCATGCAGCGACTTTCCGAAGATATTGCTCTCCCATATCTTTGTAGGATTCTCTTCAAAGTCATTCAGCAGGTAGGATACAAGCTCCTCGCTCTGCTTTTCGCTGCCGACGATAGGATTTATCTCAGTGGTGATGTTGGCTGACATCATGTGGATGGAGGGAGCGCTCGCCTTAAGGCGTACACCGTATTTTCCGCCCTGCTTGATTATTTCAGGCTCTTCAAGGGTAAGCTCTTCCATTGTGGGGAGGACTATACCGTAGCCTGTTGCCTCTACCTCCTGAAGGGCGCTGCTGACACGTTCGTACCTTCGCTTGATGATCGCAAGCTCTATCATGCGTGCCATAAGGTCGCCCTCGTCGGCAATGTCCAGACCTGTTTCCTCGCCGAGGATCCTGAAGAAAAGATCGCTTTTGGGCGCTATGGCGATAACTCCCGTGCCTGTTCCGAGGTCAAGAGAGGAAAGCGAAGCGCTTTCAATGTGCTCACATTCCGACATAAGCTCCGCAGCATGCTTTATATCCCTGATACCGTGTATCTCCGACGCTGCGCTCTTTATGCAGTCAAACACCGATCTTTTCAGCCAGTGATCCTTTCCGAGGGAGTTTATCCACTTCGGCATGGTGATATTGACCTCGCACACAGGGAATTTCAGAAGCACCTCGCCGAGTATCTCCTTGATCTTTTCTTCGTCAAGATCGACGCAGTTTATCGGCATGACCGATGCGCTGTATTTCAGGGAAAGCTCCTGTGCAAGAGCTTTGCTTTCATCTGAGTCGGGGTCCTGACAGTTCAGCAGTACCACAAAC
>JAGAKC010000304.1 GCA_017848155.1 Oscillospiraceae bacterium
CCCGAAAGAGCCTCTCCGCTCAGCTTCAGAAGAACTCTTTTGTACTTTGGTGCTATCGTATCAGACATTTAGGTACCTCCCATCAATAATCAAGAGCACGTATCCTGCCCAGTACATCTGCATGTGCAGAAAGCTTTTCAAGAGCAGCAGCAACTGCGCTCTCCTCCATAACGCCTGCGATGAATGCTATCTCATTTTCAGGCATATTGTTTCTGGAAAGATACTGAACATCACTGAACTCCGACTCGATCACAGACTTTGCAGCCTGCTTATCATTCGCATTTATACGGATGTAGTTTGCACAGCCAAATCTGTCAAAGCTGCGGATGAAGCCCTGATCGCTGTCGTTCCATGTAAGAGAGATACTTGTCTTTTCATGCTTTGCAGCGGAAACGATATCCGATACAACCGCGCTTGCTGTAGGAAGCTTACCTGCGCCCTTGCCGTAGAATACAACATCACCTGTTGCGTCACCTCTTACGAGGATAGCATTGAATACATCGTTTACTCCTGCAAGCTGGCTGTCGTCCTTGATGACCGCAGGGAATACACCGATGGATATCTCGCCGTCCGCTTCTCTCTTAGCACAGCCGATAAGCTTTATCTTGCTGTCGCAGCTGTCACAGTAATTCACATCCTCAAGTGTTATCTTTGTGATACCCTCTGTATGAACATTTTCAGGATAAACATGCTTTCCGAAAGCGAGAGATGCGAGAATACAGATCTTTCTGCAGGTATCATGACCGTCAACGTCAGCCGAAGGATCACGCTCTGCATATCCCAGATCCTGTGCGATCTTAAGCGCCTCGTCAAAGCCCATTCCGTCACGTATCATCTTTGTAAGGATGAAGTTAGTAGTACCGTTCAGGATACCTGCTATCTCGTCGATCTCATTTGCTTCAAGACATGTGTGGATAGGCTTTATAACGGGTATTCCGCCGCCTACACTTGCTTCAAAGAAGAAGTTTACATTCTTTTCCCTTGCAATAGCAAGAAGCTCCGCACCCTTTGCGGCAACAAGCTCCTTATTTGATGTAACTACGCTTTTACCTGCCTCAAGAGCGGACTTAACATAGGGATAAGAGAATTTCAGTCCACCGATGACCTCAGCGATAACAGTTACCTCGGGATCATTCAGTATTACATCAAAATCCTTTACGAACTTATCCTTATAGGGACTGTCGTCGAAATCCCTGATATCCAGTATGTACTTGATATCAAGATCGGTTCCTGCCTTTTTTTCAAGGGCCTCCTTGTTCTTATAAAAGACCTCAACAGTACCCGAGCCGACTACACCGTAACCCAGCACAGCAATCTTTGCCATATTCTTACATCCTTTCCTCGGAATCGTACATTATCGCCGTATGACCCGATCACCCCGCTATCGTGCGACGCTCTGCGCGATCTCTACCCTCGACAAGGCACACTTCCCTGTTCTATTTATATCCAATATATTATATCATAGTATTGTGTATTTTTCAAGTAGTTTTTACCTTAGTTTTCAAATTCCGCAAAACATTTACTCCGCAAGCACGGATTCGATACGTGATATCTCCTCATCGGTAAAAGTCATCTTGTACACTGCTTCAACGTTATCAGCTATCTGCTGCGGTCTGGATGCGCCTATGAGAACAGTAGTTACCTTTCCATTTCTCAGCACCCAGGACAGCGCCATCTGTGACAGCTTCTGACCTCTTGACGCAGCGATATCATTGAGCTTGTTCAGCTTTGCTACCATCGCATCATTAAGCTGGTCCTTTATCCATGTCCTTCCCTTACCTACTCTGGAATCCTCGGGAACTCCGTTCAGATAGCGATCTGTAAGGAATCCCTGATACAGCGGCGAGAACACTGCAAGTCCGAAGCCCTCCCGAACTGCCATATCGTCAAGTCCGTCCTGCTCTATCCAGCGGTTGAGCATGGAATATGACGGCTGATTTACGATGAAAGGTGTGCGAAGCTCACGGAAGATGGGGAGTATCTGCTTCATCTGTTCGCTGTTGTAGTTGGAAACTCCCACATAAAGCGCCTTGCCCTGTCTTACGATATGATCAAGCGCCAGAGCTGTTTCCTCTATGGGAGTATCTCCCGGGTCAGGTACATGATGATAGAAGATATCCACGTATTCAAGTCCCATGCGCTGTAGGCTCTGGTCAAGAGAGGATATCAGATACTTGCGGGAGCCGTTCTTATCTCCGTAGGGGCCTGCCCACATATCGTAGCCTGCCTTTGTGGAGATACACATCTCGTCACGGTAGGCTCTCATGCCACGGTCGAGTATCTTTCCGAAATTCTCTTCTGCCGAGCCATTATATGGATTACCGTAATTATTGGCTAGATCGAAGTGCGTTATACCGAGATCAAACGCAGTGTGCACCATGTTCTCCATGTTTGCGAAATTGTCGAGATACCCGAAGTTCTGCCAGAAGCCGAGGGACACAGCAGACAGCTTCAGTCCGCTCTTTCCGCAGCGGTTATAGACCATCTTTTCATAGCGGTGTTCGTTTGGTGTGTACATATTATTATCCTCCTCACATACCGAAGCCATTTTATTACAGTATAGCATATTTTACTCCGTTTTGCAATAGCAACAGCCGTCCCGAAATCGGAACGGCTGTTGTTAATTATTCAGCTATGAGATCGTAATATACGTCGCCTATCTCGATACCTACCAGATCGTCATAATTAAATGTCACGCTATAATCATGTCCGATCTGCGTATGAAAATTATTGGCAGTATCGTATTCCGAAACATCAAATATCTCACCGCTTTGCCATATGTAGTATTCCTCGCTGTATCCGCCATAACCATGAGGAAGCTGTATCCTTTCACCATCTGAAAAGACAAGATAAACCTGCTTACTTAGCACTTCAGCGTTATATTCCTCAAAGGATAAGGTAGACGACACGCGATATCCCCCAGTTTTGTGATGTTCTATCGTGACCAATCCATGATCATCATGTGCATAGAGAGCGTAGGAAAGCGGCGATATCTCGATAAAAACAGGAGTCAGATACTTACTGCTTCGTTCGTTTCCAACAATACTGAACCGCCTGCTCTCTATAGTTTTTTCTACGTCTACAGCAGCATTTCGGGTACCATCTGTCATAGGATATCTTATATAAGAGGACAGATCATCACTGTGCCACAGCACATCGTTAATATCAGTGATAAGATAAAAAAAACGGTCTGTTTGAGTTCGCAGTTCATCTATCTCATGACTTCCATATGCATTGACGGCTGACTCGGAATTATTTTTGCACATTATGTTCAGGATATCATGAGATGAATTAAGTCCTGTGCCAAACGGCTCATCCGCAAGCCAATCTCTTCCCGTGTCATCAAGAGCTTTGTAGTGAACAGCTGCGTGGATATGCCTTCCGTCGCTCACGAGCTGTTCGACAGTTATACTGACATGTCCGTCACTGTCCGAAAAAACATTTGACTGTATCTCCGAAACGATATTCTCGTTTCCGCCGAACAGCTTTGTAAGATGCTCAAAGCCGTAAGCTGCTCCAACTCCTATACCGCATACAGCTATAGTCACAGCTGCTGCGACAGGTACTGCCATTATCTTCTTTTTGTTGCTGCGTTTTTTCATATTTGTATCCGCCTTTCCAAGTGCCCCCGAAAGGAACTCCTCATCACTTCTGCAGGAAATGATGTTATCGAAATATCTGTTGATCTCACTCTTCATAATTCTCCTCCTCTGAGAGCATCATCCTTAGTTTCCTTCTGGCACGGGTCAGCCTTGTACGGACAGAGGCAGATGTTGTACGGCGTATCGCTGCTATCTCCTTTACCGAATAGCCCTCATAATAGAACAGATATATCACAGCTGTGCTTTCGGCATCGAGCTGCTGAATATAGCTGCCGAGGGACGATCCGGCATCATCAGAACTTCCGATATCAGCAACAGGATCATCCCTGTGTCGGTACCACGCTGACCTTACCATGTCCTTGCAAAGATTGATAGTGACCCTTAGCAGCCATGCCTTTACATGCTCATCATCGCTGAAGCGCTTATCGGTCTGATACAGCCGTGCAAAGGCTTCCTGCGCCATATCCTCCGCATCCTCTCTGTTCTTTACGATCCCAAAGGCAAGTCTGAACACGGTCGGTCTGAAAAGTGATATGTAATTCTCAAACTGCTGAACAGTCATTCTGTCACCTCGCTCTTTTTTTGAAAGCACCTTCACTAATAACACGAAATAAAAAGTACAAATGTTTCATAAAGTAAAAATGCCCTTACATCAAGGTAAGGGCATTAGAGACCGTCGAAAAAGTCCCTTTGGGACTTTCTCGCCGAAACATCCGCACTGCCCGCGTAAGGAATAAGGCGTAGCCGTTTCCAGTACAGTTGTGCGGATAGAGGTTATTTTTCCGACGCACATGTCGTCGGAAAAATTTATTAAAAAAGCCTGCTTCGCAGGCAAAAACAGAGTTTTTCGACAAGCTGAAATGCCCTTACATCAAGGTAAGGGCATTAGTATCATTTTGTTAAGATCACATCTCGGAAAGCTCTGCGAAGCACTGCTTCATTGCAGGATACAGCTTGCAGTACATCTCATAGACCTTGTTGTACTCACGTGTGTTGTCCTCGATAGGCTCCTGTACCTTATCTGTCTTGATGACAGCACGGCAAGCCTCGGGCACGCTTGAATAGATTCCTGCACCGACTGCCGCAAGAAGTGCAACACCAAGAGCAGGTCCTTCCTTGCTGGAAGCTGTCTTTACAGGGCAGGCGTACAGGTCGGCAAGCATCTGACGCCACAGCGGAGATGTTCCGCCACCGCCGCAGGCCATCATGTCGCTCACGTTGATATCCATCTCACGCATTACCTCTACGCAATCACGCAGCGAATAGGAAACGCCCTCCATAACGGCACGGAGCATATCCTTCTTCTTGTGCATTGCGGACAGTCCGAAGAACACACCTCTTGCATTGGGATCAAGGTGAGGAGTTCTCTCTCCGTTAAGATAAGGCATATACAGCAGACGGTTCGCACCTATCGGCACGCTGTCAGCCTCTTTATCCATCAGGTAGTAGGGGTCAACACCCATCGCAAGAGCTGTTTCCATCTCTGCCCATGCGAAATTATCCCTGAACCACTTAAGAGAATGACCTGCGGACTGGGTAACTCCCATTACATGCCAGCAATTAGGTACAGCACAGCAGAATGTGTGTACTCTGCCCTTCTTGTCGATCGCAATATCGGATGTGTGAGCAAATACCACGCCCGATGTACCGATGGTAGTGAAAGCCTTGCCGTCCTCAACTACACCTGTACCAACAGCAGCCGCAGCATTGTCACCTGCACCGCCGACAACAGGAGTGCCCTCCTTAAGACCTGTAAGCTCAGCCACCTTCTTTGTAACTGTACCTGTTATCTCAGGGGACTCGTATACCTTTGCAAGAAGCGACTTGTCGATACCAAGCTTTGTCAGCACCTCGTCAGACCAGCAGCGGTTAGGGATGTCAAGAAGCTGCATGCCCGATGCGTCTGAAACCTCTGTAGCAAACTCACCCGTAAGCATGAATCTGATGTAGTCCTTAGGCAGCAGGATATGGCGGCACTTATCGTAGTTTTCAGGCTCATTGTTCTTTACCCACATGATCTTTGCCGCTGTGAAGCCTGTGATAGCAGGGTTAGCAGTGATCTCGATAAGGCGGTCAGCGCCTACCTTGTCAGTGATCTCAACTACCTCTTTAGCGGTACGCTGATCGCACCAGATTATGGACTTTCTTATAGGCTTGTCCTCTGCGTCAAGCATGACAAGGCCATGTATCTGACCGGAAAGACCTATACCCTTGATGTCCTCTGTATTTACTTCGCTCTGTGCGATAACATCCCTGATACCGTTTACAGAAGCGTTCCACCAGTCAAGCGGATCCTGCTCCGCATAGCCGTTCTGCGGAGTATACATGGGATACTCATAGGTAGAGGATGCGACAGGAGTGCCATCCTCAGAGAAAAGTACAGTCTTTGTTCCCGATGTGCCGATATCAACGCCTAAAATGTATGCCATAGCGATAATCTCCTTAAAATGATAATAATGTGAAAAACGTCAATGTAAACGTTTATACATTATAAATTTTAATACAAATTCACCAGTTTGTCAAGGGGTTTTTAAAATAATCTGGGTTATACGATAATTAACAGATAACATCGTCAACAGTCTTGACACGGAGCTTTAAAAAAGCTATAATATTATCAGACGCAATGCAGATCGTCAGGATAATGATCTGATCAGGAGGTATATATGAGTTTATTTGATCCCACAGCAGAAAGCAGGACCCTCACACTGGACAACGGAGCTTCGTTCACCATCGGCGTAGGTGACATCCTCCGCCATGCCGACTGGGACAAGATCGGCGATGAGGACAGATTCGTAAACAGGCACCTGTACAGAGTAACAGGCTTCAGCACACTGCCAAAGGATGGAAGTCCTGCTGTGCTTCTCCGCCAGATAGCTCACCCCATGAGAGAGTACATGTACACCTTTGCGCAGCTACAGACAAAACTCGACCCAGCAAAATACCCCATGGCAAAGCAGGAGTATCTTTTCATCATGCACGACATGCAGTTTGCAAGCAAGGTAGAGCTGGAAATGCTTGAATCTATACCGGGAAACATGATAGAATACATACGTTTTCAGGAGGATCCCAACAGGTCTTCTCTTTTCAGAAGCTACTACAGGAAATGATCACAGAAAGCCGTCCAAAAAGGGCGGCTTTTTAAATTGGAATACAGCCGTTTACATCGGGACACAATAAACACATCACGAAAAGAAAGGTGTGTTCGTAACGCTTAAGCATCTGACAAACGCCCTGATGAGCAGGATAGCTGTATGTGTGCTTGGTATACTTCTTCAGCTCGCTTACCTTGCTTTGCTGTTCTGGACGCTGGGTACATTATTCTCCTATTCATATATCGTTTTTATCGTGATAGGAATGCTTGTGGCGCTCTATATAATATGCAGTGCAGGAAGCTCGGGCTATAAGCTGATATGGGTATTTGTGGTGCTGTCACTGCCTATATTCGGTTGTATGCTTTACTGGTTTTACGGAAGCAGAAAAAGACGTCAAGTGCGTGTGCTTTCGGACAGGTATTCATCTGCCCTTAAAGACAGCTCCCCTGTATGCAATGCCGAAGTATCAAGGCAGGCTGTCTATCTTTCAGGCTGCTGCGGCTTCCCACTATATACAGGCACACAGACAAGATATTATCCAAGCGGAGAAACTGTTTTTCCTGAGATGCTTGAACAGCTGAAAAAGGCAGAGAGCTTCATTTTCATTGAATACTTCATCATCCAGAGCGGAACGATGTGGGACAGTATACTGGATATCCTCGAAGCAAAGGCAGCTGATGGTCTTGACGTCCGTGTGATATATGACGACATGGGATGTCTGCTGACATTACCACGCAGCTATGACCAGCTGCTTAGAAAAAAAGGTATAAGATGCTGCCGCTTCGGACCGATAATCCCGCTCTGGTCGCCAAAGGTCAACAACCGTGACCACAGAAAAATGATGATAATCGACGGAAAATGCGCATTTACGGGCGGAATAAATCTCGCAGACGAATACATCAACGCATTTGAAAAGCACGGTCACTGGAAGGATCAGGCGCTGATGCTTTGCGGAGATGCGGTAAAAAGTATGACCGCAATGTTTCTGTCCGCATGGGACAGCATAAGCAACGAGGAAAGCGACATTTCAAGATTCATGCCTTATCACGCATGCAATTCTGACGGTCTGGTCATTCCATACATGGATTCTCCGCTGTGCAGAGAAATGATCGCCGAAAATGTGTTTATAAACCTGATAGCA
>JAGAKC010000305.1 GCA_017848155.1 Oscillospiraceae bacterium
AATGGAGCATACGGCGATACAAGTACCACAGTTTACGCTATACCTCACAACGCTACCTCAATAATCCCTACAGGCGTTAAGGCAGGTGCAGGTGATTCCAAGGTACAGGTAAAGTGGAACACAGTATACGGCGCAACTTCCTACAGAGTAATGGTATGGGACGGCACAAAGTGGACTGGCTACAGCACCACTTCTACATCTTACATGGTGAGAAATCTCACAAACGGCAAGAAGTACGCATTTGTTGTAAAGGCTTACATCAACGGAGCATACTCCGATGTCAGCACGACGGTATATGCTACTCCCGTGGCAAATATCGTTTCTTAGAATGTAAATACAACAGCAGGCGACTTCAAAGCTGCCATTACATGGGACGCAGTTTCGGGAGCTACCAGATACGCAGCTTACAGCTACCTTGACGGTCAGTATACATTCTACGACCTACACGGCAACAGACCTCACGAACGGCACAGAGTACGGCTTCAAGGTAAAGGCTTACGTAGACGGCAAGTGGAGTGCGGCAAGCGTTATCGCATGGGCAACTCCCGAGGCATGATAATAATATGATATCATCTCAGATGTTGCAGCATCCATCGGGAACGCTGCAATATCTGAGGATAGTTAAGATCAGGCTTTCAAAAGGTGTGCAGTATTTGCCGCCTGCTTCTTGCACAGTTGCTGTTGAGGAAGCGATGAAGTAAGCAGCGAGGGCTGATCTGATCCGGTTCACGGCGTTAACAAAATAATCAATAAGATTGCACACGTTATTTGCGGGAAACTGCTTTGACGTGTGCAATTTGTTTTTATGCAGAAAAATACTATAATTGGAAAAGTCAAAAAAGATGAGAAATAACCAATAATCGTGTGAAATATTTGTATAATATTACTATTGAAGAATTTTTGTTTTTGGATTATCATATGATATGGTTTGTTTTTTTAGTATATATAAATAGGTGTATAGAGAAAGCAGGTACAGGAAAATGGATATCTTGCAGCAGATAATAGAAATGGATAAGGCTGCCGCAGCACGTAATGAAGCAATGCGCAAGGCAGAGCTTGAGCGGCTTGACGCAATGGATGTTCTGAACAGACAGCACCTTGAGCAGGTGGTGAAGAATGAACGTGCACAGGCTAAGGAGTTCCTTGCACTGCGCAGAGAAAAGCTGGAGAAAAAGAAGGCCGATGCCGAAGCAGAGCTTTCCGAGAGGATAAGCCGTCTTGACGGTATTTTTGATACGCATAAGGACGAGTGGCAGTCCGAGATAATCGCACGGATAACAGGAGAGTAATATGTCGTTTTCGTCAAATTCCGTTATCGCAAAGGCACGTTCTATCTTCGGACGTTCGCTTAAGGCGGAGGACTATGCGCAGCTGTGCTCAAAGTCTACCGTGGCTGAAGCGGCTGCTTTTCTTAAACAGACCGAGCGATACAACAGGGTGCTTTCCGCAATAAATCCGCAGAATATACACCGTGGTCAGCTTGAAACGCTTCTTGACAGGTCTATCTTCGATGTGTTTGAGCGATTTCATAAATTCGACCATTCCGACAGCCGTGTTTTCTTCCGCTACATCATCATGGAGCTTGAAGCACAGCAGGTGCTGAGTGCGATAGAATGTGTTGCGGCAGGTGCTGCTGAGCGCTATATCTCGGAGCTTCCCGTGTTTCTTACACAGCACGCAAGGACCGATCTTTTCGCACTGGGCAGAGCACGCAGCTTTCTGGATATTGCGGAGCTGCTCGGAAACACCGAATTCGGAAAGCTGCTCAGACCGCTGCTTATAGACGCAACGGAAAACGGCAGCATCGACCTGCGTGAATGTGAGCGCAGGGTGTATACGCACTATTATCTCCGCAGCATAAAGACGGTCGATAAGATATACAGCGGCAAGGGCGGTGCGGAGCTGAAGCGTGCGCTGCTCAAAAGTGTTGATATGGAGAATGTGGTGACCTGCTTCCGTATGAGAGCCTTCGGTATGTCCCCTGAAAAAGTGAAGGCGTCGCTGATACCTTTCAGGTACAGGCTCAACGACGAAGCGCTTGACAGGCTGATGCAGCTGTCTGATATCTCAAAGGTGGAATCGGAGCTTGCTGCGATAGGCTACCGCACTGATG
>JAGAKC010000306.1 GCA_017848155.1 Oscillospiraceae bacterium
ATACGGTCGGGGCGGAGCTTTTTTATGTCAAAATGAAACGCATCGCTTTCCTTTATCAGACAGCGTACCACCAGCAGCGCCGAAAGGCACTGAGATATTACCGTTGCAAGCGCCACGCCTGCCACGTCCATTTTTAAGAAGATGACGAATATAAGATTCAGCACCACGTTTACTACACCCGCAAGCGTCAGGTAGTAGAGAGGACGTTTTGTGTCGCCCTTTGCACGCAGCAGTGAGCTGCCGAAATTATACACCATCATTGCTATCATTCCGCCGAAATATATTCGCAGGTACACAGCGGAAAGCTCCAGTACCTCGTCTGGAGTCTGCATGAGAAGCAGCATCTTATCTGCAAACAGCACGCCTATCACCGTAAGCAGTGCGCCGCTTGCAACGCTGAGAAACAGCGAGGTGTGCACGGTCTTGCTCACACGGTCATTATCCCGTGCGCCGAGATATCTTGACGCTATAACATTTGCGCCTGTTGAAAGACCGAGAAACAGGTTGGTTATCAGATTTACAAGGGATGAGGTGGAGCCTACCGCAGCAAGGGAGTTATTGCTTGCATAGTTGCCCACGACGATTATATCCGCAGCATTGAAAAGCAGCTGCAGTACGCTTGACAGCATCAGTGGCAGCGACATTTTGAGCAGCTTCGGCAGGATAGCGCCGCTGCACATATCTATATCGTATTTTTTTGTCGCCATATGATATTCCCCTTTCTGTATGTCTTTTGTTCTGACTTTCAGTATACGCTTATTGCGATATTATGTCAATGTCAAAAAGTCACAAACTGTCATTTTGAGCAGGGTGTTTTTTTGAACGTCTGTGGTGGAGCATATAAAATGAAAGACCGCATTTCCATTAAGGAGATGCGGTTTCATTTTTTTCCCTTTCTGCCCACCTGCTGATGTCCTTTTTGCAGCTGATGGGTGCATAATATAATCAGTAAATGTGCCAAGATGATCCATATCATCATTTACCATGTTCTGCGTAGCGAAATCGTCAACGTGGGTGTGAGGTTGTTGTTATTTTATCTTTTTTTCGACATTATCGTCAGCGAATATGTATAATATAGTTGATTATGGAATTGGATTCGGAGATCATGAATTACAAGGAGTGGTGAAAGTTATGACAACAGGTGAACGTATTGCTTTGCGCAGAGAGGAGCTCGGACTTCGACAGTATCAGGTCGCAGAGCGTATCGGAGTAACTAAGACCACCATGAGTAAATATGAAAACAATATCAATGTTCCGAACAGTGATATTCTTGCGAAGCTTGCGGAGGTATTACAGACATCAGCGGATTATCTGTGCGGTATCACCGATGAGCCTGCGCCCCATGGCGACGGATGGGTCAGAGTGGGGAACAGTGATAAGTGGGTGATAGATATGCTGTCAGACCTTAATCATGATAATAAGGTACGGCTTTCGGAGCGTGCAAAGATAATGCTTGAAGAGCAGGATGCATCAAAATAAGTACATGATCTTTCGTTTCGTGGCATAGCTGTTAATTATGATATTTGTATATAAAAGTCTACTTTTGGTAGACTTTTATGCTTTTGTAAGCAGACGCTCTCCGTTTTCAAGCAACAGTGCGTCGCAATCGATAAGGTTCAGGCCGTGCTGGAAGCTGTAGATTATCACGCTGTCACGCGGTATTCTCGGATAAAGCTGTGCCGCACCGTGATGACGCAGGAAATCCTGTATCTCATCAAAGCTCATCTCGAAGCCGAAGCCAAGCTGGATAAGCACATCCCGTGAGGGGTTCTGTCTTTTGCCATCGAACAGAGAATAGAAATATGCTTTCTTTAATCCTGATCGTCGCATTACATCCGGCAGCTTTGCTTTTCGCCGCACGACAAGCTCGTTCAGATACTGTGCAAGGCTTTCGGTTATCTGTTCGGATCTTATCTCTTTCTGGCCATCGGCAAATGTCGGAGTATTCCTGAGAATATCCAGCAGCTCGCCCGAGGTCTTTTTTTTCTCCATGTGTTATACCCCTTGTAAGTTGATTTCGGAACTGTAGACCAAGGTAAAATAATAAGACCGTAGAAAACTTCTACGGTCTTATTTTAACACATTAATAATCTGTTACGGTCTGCTGAAAGCAGACTTTTATATTCTGGACAAAAGAGCTTCTTCGTTATCAGCAAGCAGGATATCACATTCTACTACGGTCATTCTTCTGTGCAGCGCATATATTATCACTCCGTCACGGGGTATCCTCGGGTACAGCTGTGCTGCGCCATGTCTTTTCAGAAATTCCTGCATCTCGTCAAGAGTCATCTCAAACCCGAATCCGAGCTGAATAAGCACATCACGTGAGGGATTGTCCCTGCTTCCGTCAAACAGCGAATAGAAATATGCTTTTTTCAGTCCCGATCTCTTCATGATGTCTGCAAGCACCGCTCCACGCTGTGCCACAAGCTCATTCAGATGCTGAGAAAGAGTACCGTTAAGCTGTTCGTTGCCTATTTCTTTCTGCGTTTCGGAAAAGGATGATCCTTTTTTAATAATATCCAGCAGATCGCCTGTTGTTTTTTTCTTTTCCATATAGTCCCTCTGGCATTGTATAAATTGACATTTTCCGCTTTTTATGTTACCATATTGACATAAGAGTTGTCAAGGGGGTGCATGTGTTGTCGCAGGATTACAGGATACTTCGGGCTATGGATGACAAGGACAGAGTGTACCTTGCTGTCGGAGATGACGGCAGCAGATGTGTGCTTAAAAGGCTTTCGGCAGACAGTATTTCGATGTACGAGCGTATATCGGAGCTTGACGCTCATGAGCATCTGGAAACCGTGCGTGAGCTTATCGGGTATGAGGGCAGTACAGTTGCGGTATGCGAATACATCGATGGAAGCACGCTGAGTGAGCTGATAAATGGCGGCAGGTCATTTCCGCTTGCGGATATAAAAAAGATGATGTGTGAGCTGTGCAGTGCAGTGGAGCATCTGCATAAAAACAACATAATACACCGTGACATAAACCCCGGCAATATCATCATCGACAGCGATCTTAAGCTAAAGCTTGCCGACTACAGCATAGCACGTCTTTTCAGCGGCGGCAGAGATCATGACACCACCATATTCGGTACGGAAGGCTACTCTGCACCTGAACAATATGGCTTTATGGAAACTCGTTATACGGCAGATATCTATTCGCTGGGTATAGTGCTGAGGACTTTGCTGAACTGCTGTTCAGACGGCAGTGTTTCACAGGAGGTACGGCTGCGCAGGATAGCGGCAAAATGCTCCGCATTCGATCCTGATAAACGTTATTCATGTGTTGCTGATGTACGCCGTGCAATCGAGCGTGTAGGCAGCTGCATTCCTGTATTTATTACCATTGCAGGAGTGGGCTGCGCTGCACTTTTTACTGCTGGGGTCATTTTGCTCTCGCAGGGACAGAAAAACGGCGGTCAGGCGGATACTGCGTCAGAAACACAGGAGGCTGCGGCTGCTATAACGACTACAATGACTACAACGGCTGATACTACTGAAGCTGCTGAAGCTACTACAGCTGCTTCAACTGCTGCTACAACTACATCAAAAGTGACAACAACGACCAAGGTCACTTCCGCAGCTACTACCACGGCTGAAACTTATCCCGTTACAACAGCCACGACCGAAACGTCTGCAACGACTGCAACAGGTGTTACTTCGACCACCGCAGATGTATCCGGAGATGTCCTGCCGTGGGAGCAGGAATGGCTCGATATTTTTACGATAGTCGGCTCGGATATGGTCAATCCTGATAAAATTACTTATACGAAGCATCAGAATGACGAGGGCATATATTATGACAGCTGTGACTATGTTTTTTATGACGATCCTGCAGTACACGGTGAATGGGAATACTGCTGTAACATGCTGCTTGGAAACAATATGATCCCTGCAACGGCTGAGGGTATCCTGAATGCCCGTGACAGTGGTGGTGCTGTGTATAAAGCGATCTCCATACACGAAGACGGTACGGCTTATATATATTACAATAGTCCTGACGATGCAGAAAACGCAGGAGAGCCAAGTCAGGCATTATGGACCAACGGGTATCTTATTGACGATATATATCTTATGAATGATACTCGTCCGTTGATGGTCGTGCAGCGGATGTTTGCCGCAGTGTACGATGGAATGGATTTTCTGTTCCTGGAGTTCAAAACGGGCGATTATATTTTCAAGGATCAAGTGAACAGTTATTTCATTTTTACCCGAAAACAGCAGTAAGGTTGGTGTTGCGTGTGAGCTATGAGTACATATCGCTTCTCAAGACATCCGAAAAGGGCGATATCCGCCTTGTGAGGGATGACAGCGGCAGACTTTTCGTTCAGCGGTACAGAAATATCGACAGAGGTCTTGCTGAAAAGCTGATGGGGATGAGGTGTCCATACATAGCACGGGTCATTTCTGTGGGCGAGGATGAGGATGGCGCTTACACCATAGAGGAATATGTGGAGGGCACACCTGCGTCAGAGATGGACTTTACCCGTGAACAGGCGGTCAACATCCTATCTGAGCTTTGTGCTGCAATAAAGGCGCTTCACAGGGCAGGAATAGTACACCGTGATCTGAAGCCGTCCAATATAATAGTGGATAAGCAGGGACATGCACATCTTATCGACTTTGATGTTGCAAGGATAATGAAGGCGTATCAGAAGCATGATACGGGATATCTGGGCACGACAGGCTATGCGCCGCCCGAGCAGTATGGATTTATGCAGACCGACTGCCGTTCCGATATCTACGCATTTGGCAGGACTATGGAGGAGCTTCTGGGCGTTGACGCTGAAAAGCGACCGTTCGTCCGCATTATCCGAAGATGCACTGCTTTTGATCCCGAAAAAAGGTACAGCGATATCGTTATGGTGGAGATAGCATTAAAACATAGCAGGATATCGGCTCTTGCGATCGCCGCCGTTTCAGGCGTGACGCTCCTTGCGGCTGCTGCGGTGATACTTGTGCTTTGTATGAACGGGCACAGGGATGGAGATACAGCGTCGTCGGCTAGACCTTCTGCTCCTGTTTCTGCGGAGCAAGGTGTGATCGTCACGGCTGAGGATATCCTTACCACTGAGGAGAGTACAGCTTCAGCGGAGAGCATGGTCCCTGCTGAGGATGTGACGGCTTCGGTTGAGGAAGTAACATCACAGGATGAAGCTGATACCTTATCGTCTGACACTATGTCTTTTGAAACAGTGCAGGATGAAAACGGCAGATATTATGATAGATATAAATACGTTTTTTACGACGATGCAGCGCTTCATGGCAGCTGGTGCTTTTTCGGCACGTCCAGGGACGGAAAGAATGCTGCAGGCACATATGTTGCTGAGATGAAGGACTGGAATGCAAAATACATTACCGTTCACGGCGACGGGACTATGACGATGCTGGATCAGAGCTTAAGAGAGCTTGCGCCTATGCGGTGGACTAACGGCTATTATATTGATGAGAGGACAGATATCCACAAGGTGCAGGAGATGTACCTCGTTATAGAGGAGTCCGGCCGTGAGCTGCTGTTTCTGGAAATAAAACCTATGGGAAATGGGGATGATAAGGTGCCCCATATGTATGTTGTGTTTGAAAGGGTATAGTCAGCTGTTATTGTTTTTATTTTTGAAAAAGTAAAAAAAGCTGTTGGAATTCGAAAAAATGATCGCTTGTGTTGATTTTTTCTGAATTTGTGCTATAATTATTTATAGTATATCACTACGAGGAAGGGAATGAATGTATGAGGGTAGCTGTATGTGATGATGACGAGCTGTGTCGCAGACTGACAGGAGAGATGCTGAAGCTGTATGTAACCAGCTGTCCTGAAAAGGAAGTTTCGTTTGAGATGTTTGACTCTGCAAATAAACTTCTTAACGATATTTGCAGAAACGGCGGATATGATGTATACCTTCTGGATATCCTTATGCCCGGAATGGATGGAATGGAGCTTGGTGCGAAGATACGTGAGCTCAGTCCTTCAAGTATGATTATTTACCTTACTTCAAGCCCGCAGTATGCGTTGGAATCATATAAGGTCAAGGCATTCAATTACATCCTTAAGCCTGTGGAAAAGAATGTGCTTTTCAAATCTTTGGATGAGTCGTTTGATTCGTTTTTCTCAAAAAAAGTAAAATGTCTGATCGTAAAGACCAAAACCGGCAGCGTCCGTGTGGATTTTGACTCTATCGTTTATGTTGAAATATGCAATCGTGCTATGGTGCTTCACCTGACTAATGGACGCATCGTGGAGAGTGTAAAGCTGCGTCTGCCGTTTGCGGAAGCAGTGCAGGAGCTTTTTCGGGATGAGCGCTTTATTGCCTGCGGTGCAAGCGTTGTGGCTAACATGCATTATATATGCAGGATCGACAGTGATGTCATTTTCTTCAAGGATGGAGATATGGTAAGTCTGCCGAGAAAATCATTTCGTGAAGTACAGCAGCGATGGCAGATGTTCTGGCTCAACAAGGATCAGGATGATGAATAATTTCTTACGGTCGCATCGGCGGCCGTTTTTTGCTGCTACAGCAAAGCATTTCTATTTATAGACAGATGACGAAAAGTGCCGCAGATGTGTTGACATCTGGAAAAAAATATGTTAGAATAATAAAAATAGACACTATTTGTATTTTACGCATGATGTCGGGATAGGAGTATCTTATGAAGAATAACCAGATAAAGCCAACCATACCCCAGAAGATCCTTTTTGTACACTCAATATTCGTTCTTGGCGTTTGCCTTGTATTCGGTATTGTGAACATGATAGGTGGCTCCTTTGTGATAGGCGGTCTTATCATCGGATTAGGTGCTGTGGCGTGCGCTCTTGTTTTCTTCCTTAAGAACAAGACCTCTATCGTTTTAAGAGGTGCTATCTTATCCATTATCCAGCTTTGTATCATAATCGTGATGTCCGCAGCAAAGCATGAGATGAGCGATATGTTCCCTCTGATGGTCGCTTCTATGGCTATCTCCTGTATTTATTTCAGCAAAAGGTTGCTTGTTACACACTGGGCTGTTATGGATGCAGCAGCCGTTTTGGGAATATTCATGAATGACCTGTTTTACGGCGGTGCGGAGATCGGCGGACTTATCAAGGGCATCCTTGGTATAAACGTTGCAGGTGTTATCATGATGTACCTTGTCGGCTGCTGCCTTTCGTTTATCGGCGAGGCTTCTGAGGCAAAGGCAAAGGCTGATGACCTGCTCGATAAGGTTCAGGATCAGATGGCTGAAACCGAAAGAATGGCGGACAGTCAGCGTGAGGTAGTAAAGCACATTGCAGAGATCTCTGGTACTCTCAGCGAGTCGGGCGAGAAGATGCACAGCGTTGCTGACAGCATCAGCCAGGCTGCAGAGGAGCAGCAGTCTACTATCGCAGAGATATCGGAAGATATCATTTCTATTACTACAAAGACAAATCAGAGCCTTGAGTCCGCAGAAGCTGCGGCACGTGCTGCGGCAGAGAGTACACATCTGCTGGAGCTTGGCAATGAGGAGATAGGTAAGATGATATCTGCCATGACGGAGATCGAGGAATCTTCGGATAAGATCAGGGATATAGTAAAGACCATCGAGGATATTGCTTTCCAGACAAATATCCTTGCGCTCAATGCGTCCATTGAGGCTGCTCGTGCGGGTGCGGCAGGAAAGGGCTTCGCTGTTGTTGCCGACGAGGTAAGGAACCTTGCAGGAAAGAGCCAGAAAGCAGTTGAAAGCACTGCTGTACTTATCGACTCTTCGGTAAATGCGGTGAACCGTGGACGTGAGGTCGCAGATGCAGTTGCACAGCACATGACATCTGTTATGTCTGTTGCCGAGGAAAGTGCTAAGCATGCGCATGATATCGCAAAGCAGACAGAGGTCCAGGTCGAGGCTGTTGCAGCGGTAAAGGACCGCATGGATCAGATATCCGTTATCATAGGAAACACATCTGAAACTGCGGTACAGAGTGCTGCCATTGCCGGTCGTGTAGCTGATGATACTCGTCGTATGGATGATATCGTAAGCTCCTTCCGTGATGATGAATTATAATATTCTGAACTGATAGCTTTATTGATTTAAGAAAAAATGCAGTACACTTTCGTGTACTGCATCATTTTTTTATGCTTCGTTAAGATTCTTTACGCTTTCACGGCGTACCAGCTTTCCTGTTACCAGAGTGCGTCCACGCTTGTAGCTGCCGTCACGTATCTTGTGAAGGATTATATCAACCGCTTCAGAAGACATCACACGGCTGTTTACATCTATCGTTGTCAGACGTGGAGTGCTGATAGTGGAGTAGATGTGGTTGTCATATCCCACAACGGAGATGTCATCGGGTACGTGTATTCCCCGTGACTTGAACTGGTTTACGAGCTTATATGCCGCTTCGTCGCAGTTGCACACTATTGCTGTGGGCATGTCGGCAGGAAGTGTGAACTCGGGGAAGATATCGCTTTCGTTGGAGCGGTCGCTGATTATCCAGTCCTGTCGAAGCGGTATCCTGTTTTCAAGCAGTGCTTTGTAGTAGCCGAGATACCTGTCCTGTATGCTGGAGGTGGAGCTTATGCTGCCAAGAAAGCCTATCTTTCTGTGACCGTTTGCTATAAGATAGCTGGTCAGCATGTATGCGCCGTAGAAGTTGTCTGAGAGCACTGTTTCAGCGTCTTCACGGCTGCCGTAGA
>JAGAKC010000307.1 GCA_017848155.1 Oscillospiraceae bacterium
CAGAGGATATCGGGTGTATCTCCGTGACCTCTGCATAGCCTATGCTGTGTCCCTTGAAAAACAGCGGAAGTATTGGCCGCTTTTCTGTTTTCTTTTTCTCTTCAATGATGGACACGAGCTGCTCTGCTTCATCGCCTGTGCCGCAGATGAATACCTTTACCGTGTCACGTCCTGCTTCTGTTATGTACAGGGAGAATTCCTTTCCGTCAATGGTGCAGGTGACGGTATTGCATTTGCTCATATGCTTTTTCCGAGCTTTTTTAATGCTTAACGTCAGCAGCGATGGAAGCTCCACAAGGTCGTCAAGCTCCGTTACGGGCACAAAGTTATTGCTTGCACTGTCGTAGTACGCAGTGATGATCTTTCCGCTGAACGTCAAAAGCAGCAGAAGGATGACCGCAAGACACGTCACTATTATAATTATCGGCATTGCAGGCGCAAACAGCATGCTAGCAAGCTCTAACAGCACAGGAAACAGTGACAGCGCCCTTATCAGCGGCTTTGGTATATGTACGCTGCGGTTGACGGTGACGGTATTTTTACATTCAGCGCACTGATATATCACGCTTCGGAAAACCTGTCCTTTTTTTAGCTCGTTTTCGATCTGTTTTATGGGCATAGCCCTAACTCCGGGGTGTTTGCCCTCGGTGAGGTCATGGCTCTGGTAGTAGCTTTTGCCGCTTTCGATGGTGGAGCAGTCGGACTCGGGGACGAGGTCATATGAAAACTCACGCTCGGTGCTTAGTGTGACGAAAAGTGCGCCTGTGTTGTTACGGCCTACAGACCTTGGCATATATTCCAGTGAGGGTGCTGTTAGTTTAAGCTGCTTTCCGCAGTAGGGACATATCTTGTGCTTGAAGTTCATTCTTTTCTCTCCTTGTCCAGATACCTGATAACGTCATTAAGTGTAGGGAGTATCACCTCGGCAAGGCGCTCCATCTCCTCTGTGGGCGGAGCAAGGTCGGGCACCATTACGGGCCGCATGCCTGCACTGTGAAGTGCCCGTATCCCGTTGTAGCTGTCCTCTATGCCCAGTGCTCTTTCGGGAGAAACATCAAGCTCTGCGCACGCTTTAAGGAATATCTCGGGGTCAGGCTTGCTGCGGCTCACCATATCGCCGCCTATGACTGCGTCAAAGTAGGGGAGAAGTCCTGCGTCACGCAGCTGATCGTTTACCACAAGGCTCCTTGTGGAGGATGCAAGCGCTATCTTCACGCCGTTTGCTTTCAGATATTCAAGCAGCTCCCTTATCCCTTGCTTTGTGGGGAGCCTTCCGCCGTCGTATCTTTCATGGTAGAGTGCCGACATCTCCTTCACATAGTTGTCGTAGGGAAAAACCTGCCCGTAGTATTCCAGCACGATCCTCCTTGTTTCAGCCGCATTCGTGCCAAGACACATCCTGCACACCTTGTGGATATCCTTTATTCCGTATTTTTCAGCCACCTCGCCCCAGCATTCCATGACCTTTCTCTCGCTGTCGAAGATGACTCCGTCCATATCAAATACAACTGCGTCTATAGTCTTCATTGCAAACTCCTTTTATTCGCTCCTCTTAAAGCTTGGGCGATATTTTTCTCTTGTGCCGATCTGTTCCTCGATATAGCTGAAAGGAGTATCGGCGGTGTTCATGAATTTCCTGTTCCTTAAAAACAGATACCCGTACTCGAATGTGGTATATTTTGTGATTATCTTAACTTTGTAGCCACGATCGAACCAAAGTGTTTTCATCGGAAGATATTCCACACGCTCCACATCGCACATGTAGATGATCTGCTCCCTGTCGCTGTCTGTTATGCGGAATTCCTTTATTGTGGACTCGTATTTCACATCCTTGCCGCCCGATACTATATTAAAGACAGTTCCGACGATCAGAAACCATACCACACAGAATATCGCAGTGATGGCCACATTTCCTAATTTTCCTGTTAATCCTGCGTACATGGTCATGGTGATGCTGACGCCGATGATGATACCGATAACAAAAACCAAGATGATCACAATATAAGCGTACAATTCTTTGCTGTACGGTGTGCGGAAGCTGCCTTTTTTTACGGTGAAATCCTCCTCTGCAACGGGTGAGCTTACATAATCCCTTTTCGGAGCATACTCCTCGGGTACAGGCTCGTGGGCGCTGACCACATTATCCATATTGGAATACAGCATCGGAGCAACAGGGCGCTCCAGGTCCTGCTCCGAGTACTTTATCTGAAGCTTTTCAGGGGTAGTATCCCATTCTGATTTCCTTTTCAGAATGTAGAAAGGAGTATCCTCGGGGTTGCCGTATCTCTTCTGCTTCGGAGAGATATATTTATAGGAGAAGGTGCCTTTTCGTGTGACGATACTTACGATATATCCACGGGGATTGCCCAAAAGGGAAAACAGCTCAAAGCCGACATGCTGCACCTCTTCATAATAGAATATCTCCTTTTTACCTGCGCAGGTCACGACGAATTTCACGCTGTCCGCATAGTACTGCCCCTCCTTGCCCTTGGTGACAAAGCTGTACACACAGGCAAACGCAAATATCAGCAGTGCAAGCGGAATAAGGCATACCAGCGCTGCAAACATCACACCGTATTCCATCATTGGTATATAGATAGCAAGACCTATCATCACATACAGTATAAAGGTGCTTATTGCAGCTGTCACGAGGACGAACATCTCATTGCCGTATGCGTTTCTGAAAGTACCCTTTTCGACATATCCGAATCTGTCATCGACCCCTGAGCGGTCGGCAGCTGTATTTGTAAAAGCCATGTCGCACCTCCGTATGTTTGTAATAATAATTATATATCAATGCTTCCGATATGTCAATATATCAGCGTTCTGTAC
>JAGAKC010000308.1 GCA_017848155.1 Oscillospiraceae bacterium
CCCCTGCCCGAAAACCGCTGTATAACGCTCAACACAAGACGTAGATTGCCGTTTATCAGCTCCTCACGTGCCTGCATATCACCGCTTTTGACCTTGCGCAGAAGAGCCATTTTTTCAGCCTCCTTCAGCACCTTCAGCTTTGATGTGTTGACTCCGCTTATCTCAACTTTATTATAATACAAAAAACCACTCCCGATACAACATTCTTGAATGTACAAGTATTATTGTCCGGGGGTGGTTGATTTATGCCCGTTTTTTACTCGGAAGCAGCTTCACTTTTTCCCATCTTATCTATCAGCACAGATACGAGAATACCGCCGATAAGCGCCACAAAGCCGTAGCCTGTCTGTAGATTGAAGCCGAAGCCTGTCGGAAGTATCGCATATACAGAGCCGATAACAAGACCCATTATCACGCTGTACATCATAAGACCATGCTTCTTAATAAGACCTGATATAAGTCTTGCGCCAAGGATGATTCCCAGCACAGCGCCAATCGCACAGGGAATGATTATCATAAAGTCCAGATCCTTGATAGCGGCAATCACTGTCGAATATACGCCAAGGAGCATCATGACAAACGAGCCGGAAACTCCCGGAATTATCATCGCAACAGCTGCAAAAAACAGCGCCGCCAGCATTGTAAGGAAGAATATCACATCCATCTTATAGCTTACAGAAAGCTCCATATCCTCGAATGTGAACGGAGTAATGAACATATCCTCCGTGTTGCGGTAGGTAAACGTGTAGCTTTCATGAGGAGCGATAACACTGCCCTCTTCAGATCTTATCATATTGTGTACGCCATTGATATCGGCACCAAAAAGCTTCTTTATCTTATCAAACGTTGACACCGAGATATCTGCTTCTGCGCCCTTAATGTCCTGCTTCTCCGTGAAGCTGCCATCGTTTGTCAATTCGATAGACCAGCTGTTTATCTCTCTGTCACTGTTGTTACAGATAGTTACAGATGTATATTCACCCTCTGTAACGGATGTCATGGAGAAAGATTCACCGCCGCCTGCGCTTTCAAGCATCGTAAGTCCGATAACGGCCGCAAGACCTATTAGGAACGGAACTGCGCATAACGGTCTTATCTTATCCTTGACAGTAGCTGTACGAACGATAAGCGGCACACTGCCCAGTATAAGTCCGATAAAGAACATGTTTGTCTGTACACCGAAATTCTCAAAAAGATACGTAATAAAAAATGCAAATCCCAGTATTCCAAGACCAGCGCCTGCGCAGAAGCTGATAAGAAAGCCTATGTTCTTTAAAATAGCCTTGGGGCCTGAAATGGCTTCTGTCAGCTTGTCGTAGATACCAAAAACGACAAGCATCGTTCCGCCGCTTACACCGGGAATGACATTTGCGATTCCAAAAGCCAGTCCGCTAATTAAGAATTTGATATATTGTACGAAATTACTCATTGAAACACCTTATTTGAATTTGATGAATGTCTTTATAAATATATATGCCAGAGCGGGTATTGCACCTGTCACGATGGAAATGAACAACGCAAGTCCATCAACAGCGCAAAGCCCCATGGATGTGTTCAGCAGCGGAATATAGACAAGCAGTACAGGAAGCAGCGCTATCGCCACGAAACCTAATAGTACCTTTTTCTCCGCTGATACCATCGCTTTTATCGGCTCATCGGCAGAGAGCCTGAATAATCCGAAAAGCGCATAGCATATTCCTAAAGAGATAAATGAACATCCCCTTGCAAAATCGGGGTTAGAACCATCGTACATGAACATGTACGACGCAATAGCAACACCGCCGCAGAAAATGCCCGTAACTATGGCATTTCCAAGGAACCAGAGGTTTATCTTTCTCGACGCCACATAGCTTGACGGCGGAAGCTCACCTACAAGATCTCTCCTGTTACCGACGTATGACAACGCAGCAAGAGGAAATATGAACATCGTAAACAATGCAAGCAGCACAGGATTCAGCATCAGCTGTGCATTTCCAAACAGATTCAGCACTGTTAGCAGCAACAATGAAACATAACCCGTTATAAGAGCCGAAACACCTCTTTTTATGTTTCGGTGTATCTGTCTTGCGGATATTATCATATCAGAGATCGAGGACAGATTATCGTCATTCATTATGATATCAGCTGCTTCAAGTGCGCTGCCTGCGGTGTGCTGAGATATCGTGATACCGATGTCAGCAAGCTCAAGTGCCTCCGCATCGGTCGTGCGGGTACCTGTCATGGCAACGACCTCACCCTGCTTTTTCAGCCGATCGAGTATATAAAGCTTCTGCTCAGGCGTCACCCTTGCATAGATATCAGCATCAAAATTCAGCTCCGACCCGTACTTCACGGAGTCTGATATCTGCCTGCCGGTTATGGTCTTTCCCTCAAGTCCGATCATCCTTGCGGTCGCCTCTGCCACATGCGGATTGTCCTCTGTAAGCATGACCACCTTCACACCTGCCCGTCTGCAGGTCTTTACCGCATTTGAAACGCTGTCACGCAGCGGTGCTGAAAAAGCGGCAAAGCCTACAAAGGTGTATGCAAATCCTGCCGTAGCGTCACAATCACGCTCCGCAGCATCTGCACAGGCTATAGCCATGACCCTGTAACCTGCGGCATAATACTCTTCCTGCTTCTTCTGCACCCTGAACAGCTGATCGCCCTTAAAACGGCACAGTGGAAGTATCTGCTCGGGAGTGCCCTTTATACAGTATAGTCTGGAATCCCCGACCTCCCATAATGCACCGCTCATAACGCCGTTATTTTCGGGTATCTTTTCTACAAACTTATTATCCTTATAGATATCCTTTATATTCTCGTCGTAAAAGGACGCTTTTATCATCAGCGCACGCTCTGCTTCATCGGTAGTATTCTGCTCACAAGCAAGCATCGAAACCTTGTAGAAAAGTTCCTCGCTGCGTGCATATACACTGCGTACCTCAAGGCGGCTCTTGGATATCGCACCTTCCTTCTCGATACAGAGGACATCAACAGAATTGAGCTTTTCAATATCGGATAACGACTTGACAACAGCTGACCTTGATATCATGCCTGCTGCACCTGACATATAGTAATATCTGATTATGGAGGATATGCCTGTAGGAACAAAGCACAATCCAAGCGTGATGCCACGAAGTGCGGCTTCCACAACACCGTTTCCCGCAACTGTCCACAGTATTATTGACAGCAGAGAGAGAACAGCTGCCACCGCAGAGGATATCGGAACCATCGCACGGACAGTTCGTTCCATACCTGTATAATAATGATGTGTGTCAGCCTTGTCGCCAAGCTTCTGATAGAGCTTTGTATCAACACCTGCGGCACTTACCTTGCATATAGCTATTCCGCTGAGGATAGTGGTACCGCTGTAAACAAAGGACTGGCTAAGCTCTGTCTTTGATGTGGCACCCGAATACTTTGCTATAGGCTTATTGGAGCCTGTAAAGATACTCTCATCCGCAGTCATATCACGGGATTCCTGTATATAAGCATCGGCAGGTACACGCTCACCTGCCCCGACAACAAGCAGGTCCTCGGGTACGATGTATTCCTTTTCAATAAACTCCAGCTTGCCGTTTCGTATAACACGGAATTTCATCAGTGTGGAAGCCCTGATGTCTGCCAGCTTTTCATCTGACTTTAATCCGAAATATATCTCGGCAAATGCATATGCACCATCCAGCAACAGAATAAGTATGCCTGTAAACAGATATGGTCCGAAAAGGCTAAGTATTCCTGCCACGAACATCAATATGAACGCAGGGGATAAAATGACCTGTATCGGCGAGAAGTACTCCTGCTTCTTCTCGTTCCTGGAATATACATTATATCCGTATGTTTCGGTATTCTTTTCTATATCGTTATCGGTCAGACCGTAATATTCTCCCTTGAAATTGAAAAACTGCGCCATTATATATCACCTTTCAGAATTGTCAGATATTTACAAATACAGCTTGCACTATATATAATATTTTCTCATATTTCGGCAAAAAAATCAAGGGGTTTTTACAAATATTGAACAAAATTAAGAATATATATTTTGTTAAAATATATTA
>JAGAKC010000309.1 GCA_017848155.1 Oscillospiraceae bacterium
CAGTTGTATTTGTCATGATGAAGAAAAACAAGGGACAGACAGGTGCAGCGCCGGCACGCGCAGCAGCACCTTCAAAGGCAGCCGCTCCTGTAAGCAACAGCTCCGTAACACCTGTTATCATCTGCGAAAAGGGACTTCTTGCAGGGCGCTCGTTCCCGATCGGTGCAAGCGTTATTATCGGCAGAAATACTCAGAAATGCGGCATCTGCTTCCCTGTAGACGCAAAGGGCGTATCGGGAGTTCACTGCGAGATACGCAAGGCTGCAAACGGGTTCGAGATAATCGACTGCGGCTCCTCCTACGGCACTACTTTAGGAAGCGGTCAGAAGCTTACGGCAAACGTCCCTGTTGTTATCCCTAACGGAACATATTTTATGGTAGGAAGTGCAGAGCAGATCTTCCAGATCAAATACTGATTATGAATATTGATTTTTACAGCTATTCGGGACTCGGCGGCAGACCCGTAAACGAGGATAGCTGCATCGTAGGAAACGGCTGCTATATCGTATCTGACGGTCTTGGCGGTCACGACAACGGAGAGTTGGCGTCGGGTGCAGCCACACGTTATATATCGGAGAATTTCGCCGTCCCTGATCTTTCAAACGAATATATCTCAGGTCTTATTCTGGGTGCGAACGAAGCGGTAAAGCAGCACGGCGAGGGCGGTAAGGCAACACTTGCCGCACTGTTCACTGACGGAAATATCATAAGGATAGACAACATAGGCGACAGCAGGATCTACTATTTTCGAGGCGGAAAGATCCTGTTCCGTACCAAGGATCACTCTGTTTGTCAGGCGTCCGTTGATATGGGAGAAATGACCGATATCGATGTGCGCAACAGTCCTGACCGTTCGGGTCTGTTCAAGGTGCTGGGTGACAGCACTCCGCTGAAGCTGCCGAAGCCATATGACCTTATCGAGCCTATAAACGCTGACGCATTCCTGATATGCAGCGACGGCTTCTGGGAGAACATTTACGAGGCTGAAATGGAAGCGGATCTGCTTAAGTCCGCAAGTGCAAGGGAATGGCTCGACTATATGCTTAAACGGCATTTTTTGCGTGCACAGGACCAAGGCGACAATTTTACCGCAATATGCGGAATTATCAGCTCGCCGAAAACAGCACCGCTTTATGACGGGACACCGTCTGCAAAGCCTGTTTCCGACATACCGAGCACGATTGCGATCACAGAAAGTGCGGTCAAGCCATCTATGCCTATGCATTGCAAGATCATTGTAGCTGTCTGTGCATTTATAGCTGTGGCAGCTGTATCGGTGGCGGTCACACTGCTTGCTGTTAAAAAGAGCGAGGATATACCGGTGTCTTCTCCGACTTCGGAAAGTCAGTCCGCTGAAGATATCGTGACAACAGAAAAGAGCACACCGCCCGAGGAAAGTGCTGCTACCGAAGTCAGTGAGATCTCCGGGAGCAGCGAGCCCTCTGAGGAAAGCACGCCTCCCGAAGTCGAAGATACATCCGAAAGTGGCGAGACTTCTGAGGTCAGCGAGACTACTGAAGTCTATGTGACAGCTGAAGTCAGCGAGAACGTCGAAAGCGGCGAGCCCTCAGTGGAAACAACGAGCCTGCCGGAAGGACCTGACTCGCCGTTTTCGCCAAATGAGCCTGACAGTATCCCGCCCCTTGAAACATCATTATTGTAATAAAATTAATATGAGGTAAAAACAATGATCGAAATAAATGGCAAGCATATGTGTGAAAGCTGCTTCTGTGAAACGACAGACGGCGCATTCTGCATGAACTGCGGATATAATCCGAATCAGACTGCCGTAGATCCTACAATGCTTAAGCCGGGAAGCGTTCTTCTCGGAAAATATGTTGTCGGACGTGTAATAGGCAAGGGAGGATTTGGAGTTACTTATGTGGCATACGATGTCACCACGCAGAAAAAGGTAGCGATAAAGGAATATTTCCCCTATGGCGTGGCGCTCCGTGCCCCCGGTACAACTACGGTGTCGGTTTCGTCGATGGACAATGCCGAGGCATTCAGAATGGGTGCGGAAAAGTTTTACAACGAGGCGAAAATGGTATCCCGCTTTAACGGCAACCCCAATATCGTTGGAGTTCACGAGTTCTTCTACGAAAACGATACAGTATACTTTGCGATGGAATACCTGCAGGGTCATACGCTCAAGGAGCATATTAAGATCCATGGTGTACTGCCTTCTGCACAGGCATTGTTCATTATGAATAACGTGTCCAATGCGCTTATGGCAGCACACAGCGCAAATGTACTGCACCGCGATATCTCCCCCGACAATATCATTCTCTGCGATAACGGCAATGTAACGCTGATAGATTTCGGAGCGGCAAGGCAGGTCGTGGCAGAGCATTCGCAGAGCTTTTCGGTCATCTTAAAGCCCGGCTTTGCTCCGCTTGAGCAGTATCAGAAAAAGGGCAATCAGGGTCCCTGGACGGATATCTACTCGCTGGGTACGACCATCTATCATGCACTGACAGGCGATATCCCCGAGGACCCCATGTCCCGTATCGATGACGATGAGGAGTTCAGCTCCAATGCGTACGGTATCGAGCCTGAGCTCTGGGCAGTCATACAGAAAGCGACCCAGCTCAAGGTGGAGGACAGATACAGCGATGTGTTTATGCTCAGGAACGACCTCAGCCGTATTTCGTACAAGCCCGAGCCTGTGATAGTTCCGACCGAGAGCGAAGATGAGAAAATGCCGCAGTTCCAGACCGCTGTTCCTTACGGAATGACGCAGATGGCAGCGGCTGCCGCTCCTGTGCCTGCCGCAGCTGTTCAGCCAGTGCCTGCCGCAGCTGTTCAGCCTGTGCCTGCGGAGAAAAAGAAGTTCGATTTCGGCGAATTCTGCAAAAAGAATACCAAAGCCGTTATAGGCGCAGCGGCGGCGCTTGTTCTGGTTATTGCTGCGGCGATCCTGATCCCCAATATGTTAAAGACAGATGAAAAGCCCCCGTATAAAAATAGCGGCTATTCCGATAAGGTCGACCGGGAAGATGATGACACAAGCAGTTCGTCTTCGCAGAAGGAGCTTGTTAATAAAAATAACACTTTGGCAAAATACCTAACCGACCTGGTGACAAATGAAACTACGAGATTGGAATCGGAAGGGTATAGCTTCCCACAGGGTGTGATAGCGGTTGCCATGACAGTTGATAACAACGGCAAATGGTCTGTTACTGCAGCTGATGAAGAACTTAATACGATACCCCGCTTTGAAGACAAGTTATACTTTTCTCTCAGAAATATATTCAGTGACGTCAAAGATCGTGCAATGATGGTTATGATCTACAACAGAAAAGTTACATTCGCTGCCGTTCAGCAAGGTACAGATGTAAACTACTTAGCAGAGTTTTTAAAGCCGCTGATCGACGACTATGGAAATCTCTCACAGAACCATGAATGGAACGGCAAGACCGCAGGTGTTACCAAAGACGGAATAATAATCGGCACATATCCTGTTGTTGCCTTAGGCATCTCGTCTTCACGGTCAGATGCGTTAAGTGTTGATGAAATGAACGACAGAGCGGTTGAGATACACAATGCACTCAGCGATTCGATCAGCGAATTTACGTATTATAACAGCCCTGATTATGATTATATGTGGATGCAGATATCAGTTGATTCGTCGGGGAATTGGGTTTTCGACGAAACGACAGGATGTTATAAAGATAGCGGGGTTCAGGAAAACTTTGAAGAATGTGTGAATAGTGATCTTAAAGATTCGTTATCCGGATACAGTGATATGGTCATCTATGCGTCTTATTGGGAAGGTAAGGTAACAGCGGTCTATTGTGCTTGTAATACTGATTTTGCTACACTTGCCGAATTTACAGGGCAATTAGATGATACGGGATATGATGAGTGGAATGGAAAAACAGCAGGCGTTACCAAAAACGGATTGGTAGTAGGCACATATCCTGTTATCGGCTTAAAATAACAGTAAAGCTCACAGTAAAAAGGTCAAGCCGCATACTGACTTGACCTTTTTTACGATTTATGGTAAAATGAAATAGTCTTTTTATTTACCTTATTATATCAATTAAGGGGGATCTGAATGATCGAGATAAACGGAAAACAATTATGCGAAAGCTGCTTCAAGGAAATCAAAGGCGACAAATGCGGCTGTGGCTTTGATTCATTGGAGGGCGTGCTTGATTCGTCACTGCTTACTCCGGGAACAGTGCTTGCAGACCGCTATGTTATCGGACAGGTCATAGGAAAGGGTGGCTTTGGCACAACATACCTTGCTTATGACGCACTTGTATGCAAAAAGATCGCCATTAAGGAATATTTCCCATACGGCGTTGCACAGCGCACCTCTGAAAGCTCCGACGTATCTGTTTTGTCCGAGGACAACGCACAGGCTTTTGAGCTTGGTGCACAGAAATTCTATAACGAAGCAAAAATGGTATCGCGCTTTAACGGAAATCCCAGTATTGTGACTGTTTTTGACTGCTTTTACGAAAACAACACCGTATATATGGCGATGGAACACCTTAACGGCTGTACATTAAAGGACTATATCCGAGAGTACGGAGTTCTCAGCGTTCCGCAAGCACTGCATGTCGCAAAAAGCGTTGTGAGCGCACTTGTGGTTGCACACAGTGCCGCAATACTTCATCGTGATATTTCGCCCGAAAACATTATCGTGAGCAACGACGGAAACATAAAGCTTATTGATTTCGGTGCGGCAAGACAGGTCGTGGCAGAGCACTCACAGCGCTTTTCCGTTATATTAAAGCCCGGCTTTGCACCGCCTGAGCAGTACAGCAAAAAGGGAAATCAGGGTGCGTGGACGGACGTTTATTCTGTCGGAACAACGCTTTATTACATGATAACGGGAGATATTCCGGAAGACCCCTCCGCACGCTTTGACAACGACGACACATTTAACGAAAACAAGTTTGACATCGCTCCCGCTCTGTGGGAGGTCATCACCAAGGCAACAAAGCTTAATGCAGAGGACAGATATCAGGACGCTTATGAGCTGAAAAAGGCGCTTGACCTTATCCCTGTCGATGCTGAGCCGCTTGTTACTCCCGAAGCTGCGGAGCAGGTGGACGAGGAAGCCCCGTCCCAGCAGGAGAACCGTTCCGAGCTGACGGTCTCCATAAAGAAGCACAAGCCAAAGCAGAGCTTCTGGAAAAAGCACCGCCGCACGTTTATTGAGGTGGTCTGCGGTCTGCTGGTGGTGGCACTTGTAATTCCGCTTGCAGTTAAAGCGTTCAAGCCTGTCGTTACCGACGCTCCGCAGTCGGGTTCAACTTCCGATACGTCACAGCCGACAGCGAGCGGCTCTGTTGCGGCGATAGGTAGCAAGCCTACCCTTGAGGATATAAACTACTCGGGCCCGCTGTATACAGGGCTTGATGCAGGTGAACGTCAGCTTTACAGCGATATCTACTACGGGCTTATCAAGGACGAAAAGGAAATTATTCTTGACACGCTTGTATACACGATAGACGATATAGATTATGTTTATAGCTGCGTTCTTAACGAACAGCCCAAACTTGTCCATACAAGAGGATATAACGTAAACTATAACGACCTGAACAACAACAAGCAGCCCGACCCCGACGAGTATGTAAACTCTATCACTCCGATATATTCGGGCATCGACAGAATGGAATACAACAATTACATATATGAGTATTTAAAGGATAATCTACATCATTTCTATTTAACAATAACAAATGTAGATAATAATAAATATGGTGAGGTAGAGGCACTTAAATATTTGTATGACGATATCGCACTTAACACGACTGTATTATCAGGATATAATACAAGACCTTCCGCTTCTACTGCTTACGGTGCGATGATCGACAAATTCGCAGATGCCCTTGGCATAGCAAGGGCAATATGCGATATAGCACAGCGCTTGGGATTTGAAAGTTATGTACACGAGGGGTACGAAGCTGATGGCGACAAGATCGCATGGTGCCGTGTGAAGATTGATGATACTTGGTATAAGATAGACACTTATGCTGCGGCATATTATGTACAGAATTGCATAACAGCGGTGCCGTTTGCAGAGGACGAACTGAGTCATTATAACTTTTTTATTATGGATGCGCCGTATATGGATACTTCACTAATAGACGAACGACAGCTCCATCTCTGGGACCTTGCCGGCAAGGTATACGAAACAGAATACGATACTATGTATTATTTCAAGGAACATCTCGGTGTGATGTATCATTGTAATTTACCCGAAAACAATTATGCCGCACTTCTGGAAGAAACAAAAAAACAGATTGACCAGAACAGCAATAAAGTCGATATCTATATATTGTCGCTTTTTGTGGATTCGTTGTGGGCAATAATGGAGGAGCAATACATCTCCGACCTTTCCGAGAAATACGGAATTACCATCACAGGCTTCACGGGCGAGTATGCCGATGATTGTCTGCACATTACGCTGACATAACATATCCGTAATAAAAAAATCTCCTTCCCGTAAAAAGGAAGGAGATTTTGCGTTTAAGCTCAAACTACTCAAACTACCTCGCTGTACCAGATGAAATCCACAGCATCGTAATATTCCATATTGTGATTAATTGCATAGAACACTCTTGCGTCTACAAGATTTCTGACATAAAGCGGTGATTTTCCTGCAAGCTGAAGCAGGTAGTTCATCTCGTCTATGTCAAGCTTCAGTATCAGGCTTAGCTGGATGATAAAATTTCTGGTGGGAGTGCGGCTTCCGTTAAGCACCTGATAACCATAGTTGCGGTCTACATTTATCATTCTGATAATGTCAGACTTTTTCTTTTTCTGGTTGTTGATGAGCTTGTTGAGAATATCGGAAAGCTGAGGAGGTGCTTCGTTTAATACCATACATTCGTCAAATGCACCGCGCTTTTTCAGCTTTTCTTCAAGCTCTACTGTCAGCAAAATAAACACCCCTTGTCGCAAGAAATCACATTTTGTCAATATTAGTATACCATGAAAGCAAACGCGTCAGCGGTTGTGTGCCGACAGGCACTGACGGCGGCAACCGTTCAATAAAAGCAGCGCAATTGCGAAGCAATTGAAGTAAGCTGTTTTTATCATACCATGACCGCAAAGCGAAGCTTTGCAAGCTGCGTAAGCAGCGTTGCCGCACGAGCGGCAGGTCAGCCGTTCAATGAAAACAGCGCAATTGCGAAGCAATTGAAGTAAGCTGTTTTCATTATACCATGACCGCAAGGGCATGGTATGATCGTCCGATACGCAGGAAGCAGATCTTTGATCTGCGTATCTGCGAGGACACTGAAATAAGGATATAATACACGCTTGCGTTTATTATACCATACATTTTATATTATTGCAATAGGCAGAGAAAATTTGTATTATTCGCTTGCCGATCTCTGAATAACTATACGCATATAAGCGAACAAGCCCTTTGTACGCTCCGATAAAACCTTCCGAAAAACAATTATAATTGCTAATCAATATACCAAACGCATTTCAGACCGTGCTATACTTAAGTTACAATAAAGCACCGAACGCATGGTTCGGGGGAGAAATAAAAGCAAAACGATATCGGTTCGGTGTTAAGTGAAGGGAAGAATAAAATATGAAAAAAAGTATTTTAAGCGGACTGCTTGCGGCGGTAATGATGCTGAATACGTCGGGCTGTATTGCGACAATAAAGAAGTCCGAAAAAACTACTTCGGCGGCAACGTACTCAACTACCACCACAGTCACAACCGCAATCACTTCGACTACTGCAACGACTACCACTGTTGCCGAAGCAGAAGATGAGCCTGTTGAATCAACAAAGCCCGTTGAATCAACAAAGCCTGCTGATACTACGACCGCAAAGCCTGTTGAAACGACCGGACCCGTTCCCGAGGAAAAACCTGTCGAAACGATACAGAGCTACGGTGCATATAAAAATGTCACAATAACCTATAATCCCAAAACAAACCGTTATGTTATTGATTGGGACGACGTACCCGGTGGACGAGGATACAGGCTGGACGTTGACCGATACGGATATACCGATAACGGCGGTATATGTGACGAGCTCCGCCAAACAAACGGCGGCACTTTTAAAGCGGAGCTTGTAAAGCCGGGCGAGGTGGTCTATGTGAAAATAAGATGCACCGTTTATGAGGGCCGCCCTAATGAAAAGGAAGAGATCTTCGAGGGTAAATTTATGATTCCCGACCCTGCAGACTATGCAAAACCCGATGTACCGCTTGGGGAATTTACAGGAGAGCCTGATATAACCTGGGATGGCAGATATATCTATGTAAGTACATTGTCGGTTCCCGGTACAGAGAAGTATTGTCTGAGCATAGACAGTGAGCGTTATACGGATAACGGCGATCTGTGTACCGAAACCAAAGAAATATCACCTTGGGACGATTCTGAAATAATAACTCTGAGTTCATTTTTGGATCAGACTCTTCCGCAATATGTATATATAAGAGTAACTGCTTACAAAGGAGGGAAAAGCGCCAAAGCAGAGTTCAGATATAATACATATACAGAAAAATTATTCGGTGATGCGAAATATATTGATGGCAAAACTATTATCGTATCTATTTTCGCTGACGACCCCACAACAAAATGGACTGACTCCGCTGCTGACAAGCAGATGACAGAGGACGTCCGGGAAAGTATGCGCCATGCAGTTGAGTGGCTGGAGAGTTCCACAGCAAAGTACGGAGCGAATTCGGAATTTATCTGGGACTGGAGAAAAGACAGCAGGCTTAAACTGACAGCATCATTTGGTGTAGAACTTGATATCCCCGAACACGATAGAAGCTTTGAAGTCACTGATGGAAATGAATCGTCCGTCAATAATGATCTGGCTGAAAAGTATTCTGCACAGAAAGATTATATTGAAAACATTGAAAGCAGAGCAGATGAGCTGAAGAAAAAATACAATGCAGATAATATCGTTTATATTTACATAATAAATACTGATGGAGAGAATCAGGCAAACTGTCATGCCTACTCATACTCGCGTTACAGATCAGAAACAGAATTTATTAATATTTATACAAAAGAGCATGGACGTTCCCACAAGGCAAACACCTATGCCCATGAGATACTGCATCTGTTCGGAACACATGACCTTTATTGTGAAAGTGACATTATTCCACAGTCGTACGTTGACCATCTCGACGCTAACGGCTGTAACAGCATTATGTATTACGGTCAATCCAAAGATATTATTACAAGGGAATTTACCGACCTTGAAGCGTACTATACAGGTCTTATCAACTATCACGAGGACGTGGAGAAGTGGGGACTCGGCAAGAGTGATTTTTATGTCGGCCACTGACATTTACAGATGGAGGATTCATGAAGAAAAGGATTTTAACTGTATTGCTTGCATCGGCAATGGTGCTGAATATGACAGGCTGCATTGCGACAATAAAGACTCCCGAAAGAACTGCTTCGGCGGCAACGCACTCAACGACCACCGCAGCCACAACTGCAACCGCTGCAACTACTGCAACTACTGCAACGACTACCACTGTTGCTGAAACAGAAGATGAGCCTGTAGAAGCCACAACGACCAATGAAGCCGTTTGTACAGACGATGATCATGACTTCTGGCAGGCAGCGGCTAATATAAACGATTGTACGACGTTTTGCAATGTCTGCCACAAAAAATTCACTCCTGCCAAGCCTGTCGAAACAACATCCCCCACCGTAACTATCAGGGTCACTGCTGAGATCAATGACATTGAAAAGATATGTGGTCTTAAGTCTGATGTAGAAACAGATATCAAGGCTTGCGCTGTCGATGTGTTTGACGAGCATAACCCTTACGATGTTGTTTACGATTACGGTGAAAATTACAACGCTTATGCAGATGCCTGTAACTGGGATCTGGTCTTTGATGCTGATTACTATATCGAAGCGTTCCCTATGCTCGCTACTCTTTATCAAAATGACAAGGCTCGTCTTCTTGAGCACTTCCGTACTGTTGGTGTTCACGAAGGCCGTCAGGGCTCTGCGGATTTCAACGTAAAGGCTTATATGGATAATTGCGATCCTGCAATTTGCAATATATTCGATAATAATTATGAAGGCTATTATTTCTACTATATGCTTAATTACGACACCGAAAAGTCTGTAAAGACAACTGGTCCCGATTACGAAATCCAGTACAGGCAGATCATGACCAAATGTCAGGCTGACGAGCTTGCAGGTGTTAATATGTATCGTGGCGAAGTTTCTGTTGCTGATATTGCGTTTAACAGCGAACTTGCTGCAGTAGCCAATTACCGTGCATGGACTAACGCACATGACGACTGGAGAGGTCACGACTGGACACATGAATTTGAAAATCACAATTTCATCCTTGATTTATGCAAGCGTTATAATGCGGCTTCTTTTGCTGAAAATACATCTTATAATCTCAAATTCTGCAGAACTTATGGTCATACTTCATACAGCAGTTATCGCGATTCTGAATCTCATTATGAAGCCATGGTCAATGCAAAATATGATCTCATCGGCCTCTCCAATATTTACTATTCCCGAGACGATACTTTTTCAAACCACTTCCAGACTTTCCTTGATCTCAAATAAAGAAAGATCCGTCTTTTATTGAAAGGAGCATAAAAAATGGGAAACAAATCACTTAAGGGTGATCAGAATAAAGAATCAACGGCTAAAAACACTATATTGGAACTGGTAAGCGTATTATTAAAGCTTGCAGGAGCAGCTCTGATGATCATAGCTCTACTGTGCGCCTGGGCAGACAACCTCGGTTTAGGGATAACTTTGCTATGGATAGGGGTTGCGCTCCAGATTGTCGCAGAGCTTGTTGACCCCAAATCCAATTCCAAGGCTTTGTCTGAATCAGATCCTGCTCAGGAAACTGTATCTGGCTCTGCGCCTGTTCCCACACCTGCGCCTGCTCCCGTAGCAGTACCTGCACAGCCCGAGCAAGTGAGGATCTCCTGCGGATACTGTGGACAGCCTATGCTTATTCCCCCACAATGCGGAACAGTTAAAATAACCTGTCCCAAGTGCGGCGGCAGTTTTATATATAATAGTAACAACAGTTGACAATAAATAAACTACGATGTAAAAGCTTTATATGTGTTTGAAAGCCAAAACGCAATTATAATTGCTAATTAATATACCGAAAGGATCTCGTGGTATGTTATACTTGAGCTACAGTAGAACGCTGAAAAAGCTGACAGCTTCAATCGATCGAAAATCAAAGGAGAATTACTATGACAGTCAAGGAATTAAAAACAAGATGTAAGGAAGAGTTCAAGGCAAAAGAGCGCGGAAAGTGGATAGCAAGCTGGGTTTTTATATTACTGGCACTGGCTCATATCGTTTTTATGATCATACAACTTATAACGCTGATCGTTTCAGGCGTTGAGTTTGTATTGAATCCCGTAGGTATCATTTTCAATCTTGTCCTTTGGGCAATTTCAGGTACTATATCCAATAAAATATACAAGACCGTGAGAAAATACAAAAAAAGCGGCGAGTACACGAACATTCCCTATGATCACCCGCACAGTCTTATGTATCAGGGTCAGCCGTATCCGTTTGATAGGCCTGCTCCAATTGCTACGCCTGCGCCTGCTCCTGCTCCTGCGCCTGCGCCTGCTCCTGCTCCTGTAGCCGCTCCTGCTCCTGCGCCTGCATCCGCTCCCGTACCTGCTCCCCAGCAGGTAACGTTTTCCTGCAGACAGTGCGGACAGAATATGCTGCTTCCCCC
>JAGAKC010000310.1 GCA_017848155.1 Oscillospiraceae bacterium
CTACTGACATCGTTCCACGCTTGAATTTCCGTGCATTGAACTTCTTTTTTGACACGCTGCCTGCATCAGATGCTGCGGACTTTGTCCTGCTCTCCTCAGCGGCATTTTCAGAAAGATTCTTGTTTTCCTTGTTCATTTGTGCGCCTCCTTTCTCAGCTCCAGCGACGGCGTTCGAGAACACGCATCGTCAGGAAGTTGAACAGTACAACTAGGCTCACAAAGAACACTATGTTCTTAAGGCTGAAAATACCGTAGGTGAACTCCTGATACTTATAGAACACTGAAAGCGAATTGATAATATCCTTGATGAAGTCCACCTGCACATAGCTTGCAAGGACATCAAAAAGGCAGAGCACGATATTTGCTCCGATAGAGCCGATGGCTGCTATCATCTGGTTCTCCGTAAGGCTTGAGATGAAGATGCCTGCGGAAATGAATACCGCACCCATCAGCGTTATCCCTACAAGATTTCCCATTACAGACGCCCAGCCGAAGCTTGCTTCAATGCCCGTCTGTGCGGCTGTACCTGCAACTGCGCCCGAAATGAACAGCGCATACACCAGCAGCACCGCAGCTCCGATAAGGAATATAAGAAACGCCGCAAGGAATTTGCCCATAACAAGTCCGAAAAGACTTACAGGCGCCGTAAGCGTCAGCTGATCTGTCTTCTGGCGCTTGTCGTCCGCCATCGTTCTCATCGTGAGGATCGGAATAAGTATCATCATGATGAAGAACATCCACAGGAAAGTTCCCGACATATCGGCTGAACCTGACGTAAGGCAGGTCATCCACAGGAACAGTCCCGAAAAGCCATAGAACACCGCAAGATATACATATCCCAGCGGCGATGTGAAATAGGATGCGAACTCACGCTTCATGATCGCTGTCATTTGTCCGCACCTCCCTCTGAATTGCCGTAAAAGTCGCCCGTTGTGAGCTTAAGGAATATCTCTTCAAGCGAAAGTTCAGAAGAGCGCATGAGAAGTATCGGATAGTTTCTTGACGCCATGCGCTTGAAAACCTCACGGCGCACATCTGCGCCCTCCTTGGCGTTGAGCGCATACTCCGTCACGTTCTTGTCCACTTCCCTGTTTACATGTACCTCGACCATATCAGGAATGCCCTCAAGAAGCGACTTAACCTCCTTAACGGGTCCCTCGATATGCATCACCAGCTTATGATCTGCCGAAAGGTCATGCGACAGATTATCTGTCGTGTCATTCGCAACGAGCTTGCCCTTGTTGATGACAACTATCTTGTCGCACACAGCCTGTACCTCGGACAGAATATGAGATGACAGGATGACCGTGTGATTCTTGCCCAGCTTCTTGATGAGCGTCCTTATCTCGATTATCTGCTTCGGGTCAAGTCCCACTGTCGGCTCGTCAAGTATCAGCACCTTGGGATTTCCCACAAGTGCCTGCGCAAGTCCCACACGCTGCTTGTAGCCCTTTGAAAGGTTTCGTATAACACGCTTGCTTACGTCGTTTATCTTGACAAGGCTGCATATCTCCGCCAGGTGCGAACGACGTGGCAGCTTGCACTTTTTCAGGTCATACACGAAGTTAAGGTACTCCATGACCGTCATGTCAAGATAGAGCGGCGGCTGCTCGGGAAGATATCCGATATCCTTTTTTGCGGTCACGGGATCCTCCAGAATGTCAACGCCGTTAATGAGCGCCTGTCCTCCCGACGAGGACAGATAGCCCGTAAGAATATTCATTGTCGTGGATTTTCCCGCACCGTTAGGTCCGAGAAAACCCAGTATCTCGCTTTCGCCCGCAGTAAAGCTGATATTATCTACCGCTTTTTTACTGCCGTAGCTTTTGCTCAGATTTTTTACTTCGATCATGAAAAGCCTCCGAATCAACTGTTATGGGCGTAATGCCCACGATAATCTTACTACGCAATAGTGAAAGGTCTGTGATTAATGAATGAAATTCGGCGGTGCAAGGTGAAAATACCCTGCATTGACCGATCTGTTCACATCATGCGTTAGCCGTCAGTAATTCAATGCCCTTTCTGATCCTTGCAAGTGTTTCGTCCTTACCGAGGATCACAGCAAGCTCTACACCGCCGCCCGGGGTGAGCTGCTTTCCGCTGAGCGCTACACGCAGCGGCCACAGCATAAAGCCGTTCTTGACACCCTCCGCTTCGATCAGCTTGAAAAGTGCGTCATGAACGCTGTCATGTGTGAAATCAGAAAGACCCTCCAGCACGGGAAGTATCTTCTGAAGCGCAGGAAGCGCGGTTTCAGGATTGGTCTTCATCTTCTTGCTTGTATAAAGATCAAGAGAATACTCGGGAAGCTCGTCTATGAAATCCACCTGCTGAGGGATGTCTGTGAACAGCTCTGCCCTCGGCTGAAGCGTCGTGCAGAGAAGCTCGATATCTATATCCTCACGCTTGCAGGTCTGACGGATATAGGGTGTAGCGTACTCGATGAATTTATCAAGCGGAAGTGCACGTACATACTGTGCGTTGATAGCCTTCAGCTTGAGTGCGTCGAATATCGCAGGACTCTTGGAGATACCGCTAAGATCAAAAGCCTCGATCATCTCGTCAAGCGAGTATATCTCACGCTCGCCCTTGGGCGCCC
>JAGAKC010000311.1 GCA_017848155.1 Oscillospiraceae bacterium
CCTGCTCCATAAGTCTCGCATCCTCATCGTCGCTAATCCACTCTACAGCATTCATAAAAGTACCCACAACATTTGAGCCCTCGGCCATTCCCGGTACATAGAGAGTCATATATTGGAAGATAAACTTCTCGCAGCTGCTGTAGTATGCGGATAATAAAAGAACGGCGAGTAAGTAAATTACTCGCCGTATTTTATATCAGTTCCTGCTTCTTACAAATTCGAGATACTGAGCCTCGGGTAGAGGTCTTGAGTAGTGATAGCCCTGCAGCAGGTCAACTCCCATGTCGATAAGCAGCTGCGCCATATTCTCGTCCTCTACGCCCTCTACGACTATCCTCTTGCTGAGGTCCTTCAGCATCTGCACGGTATGCCTTAGTATCGTCAGCGCATTCTCCTCCTTCATCGCAGGCCAGAGTATGCTCTTGTCTATCTTTACGACGCTCATGGGGAGCGTGATGAGGTAGTTTGCGGTGGAGAAGCCTGTGCCGTAGTCGTCCATCGAGAATACCGAGCCTGCACGTATCAGCGTTTCCATCGTGTTGCGCAGCGTTGCGTCATTCACCGAGTGAGCCGTTTCGGTTATCTCAAAGTTTATGCGGTCGGCTGTGATGTCGTACTCCTCCATTATGGAGATAAGGTCACGTGCCAGCGTTTCCTGCATGCACTGTATAGTTGAAAGGTTCACGTCCACATACTGTACACCGAGGTCAAGCAGGTCGCTTTCGTGCAGGAAGCTGCACACCTTGCGCATAACTATCTCGCCTATCTCGATTATCATTCCGTTGCGCTCCGCTATCGGTATGAACTCGTCGGGCGGTATGAAGCCGAGGTCCTTGTCGATAAGCCTTATCAGCGCCTCTGCGGAGGTGAATTTCTTTTCCTTTACCGAATACAGCGGCTGGTAGTATACCTGAAAGCTCTGCTCAAGCACCGCCTGCTTCATGATGTGTATGAGCTGATTCTCACGTGTCTTTGCTTTCAGCGCATCGGCTGACGCAGTTACCACAGCCTTGTCGTTGCTTCTCGCAACGCTTTTCAGTGTGTACTCTATCGCACTGTTTATGTCCTCTGCCGTTTCGGCAAAGTCGGGATACTGCAGCCTGCACATGCAGGGAGTCATCTGTACATCCACACCGCATATGGATATCGGCTTGTTGAAGCGCTCATGGATCACCTTTATCACATCGTCAGTGGTCTGTATTCCCGCAGGAATGATGACGTATCTGCAGCTGTGCAGGTGATATACGTTCTTTGCGCCGAATTCCTTGTGGAATCTGCGTGATATGCGGTCGATGAAGTCGTTGCCCTCTTTTATGCCGAGGATGCGGTTTATGTACTGGAAATCATCCAGCGTAAATGCCACCAGCTTGAACGGAGCCTTTTTTGCAATCAATCTGTCCAGCGTTTCGTTGAACGCAGCCCCGTTGTAGCAGCCTGTAGCCTTGTCCATGTAATCGTCGGGATTCTGCAGCGACACATACACCACCACAAGGAACAGGGCACATGCATACGCCTGCAGCAGCATATCGTTCATCACGAACTGCAGCACCACGGCTATCACTATCAGCAGGTTGAACGACAGCACGGAAATGAGCTGGAACCTGGTGAGATTGCGCCTGTATCTCAGTGCGAGATACATGGAATATACCAGCAGGAAAAGCGCCGTCACATACAGCACGGGCATCAGCGGTCCGTGGCAGTAGTTGTTGTTCTCGTCAAAGTATATCACGAGCTTTGTAAGCGGCGTTGTTGCGACCAGAAGAATGTCTATCGTAAGCACCGAGATACCCAGCAGGCGTTCAAATCGTCTGTAGTGATTTTCCTTTGTAAGCACGAGTGTGTAGATGTAATACAGCACCGCACAGCTGTTGAACGATATCAGGTACATTATGTTCACGGCATAGTTCACATATACGGGTATCGTCGTGTTGTGCGCCAGTGTATAGACCGTCACAAGGTCCATGACGGTCGAAAACAGGTTTCCGATAAGCATCGCCATGTACAGCTTATTGGTCGTGGACGGGTAGTTCTTTCGCAGTATCAGCAATATTATCAGCGCCGCTATCAGCAGTGCGGCGGCTATATCAAATTCATAGATATAAGTAGGCATGATCCCTCCGTGGATATATGGATATATCACAATACTGATTTTTAGCATAATTATACATTATATTAATTATATCTCACTTGTGCTGTTTTGTCAATAACAATATGGCAAAGAGGAAAAGTATATGAAACTGCACAAAAGCACTTGACGGAACCCGTTAGTATATGTTATAATTGCAGTATATATACAGCAGTGCTTTACTGCGCTGTCATAAAAGGTCAGTATTGGTCAGTTTATATGAGGAGGTCACAAGATGGCGGCTTTGCTTGAATACCAGTGCCCGTGCTGTGCGGGCAAGATAGAGTTCGACAGTGCGTCGCAGCAGATGAAATGTCCCTTCTGCGATACCATGTTCGACGTGGAAACTCTCAGAAGCTACGACGAGGCGGTAAACGACGGTGTACAGGAGGATATGTCCTGGGAAGTTTCGGCAGGCAGCGAGTGGGCTGAGGGCGAGACCTCGGGCATGAACGTGTATGTCTGCAATTCCTGTGCGGGCGAGATCGTTGCAGAGGGCACCACGGGTGCTTCCAGCTGTCCCTACTGCGGAAGTCCTGTGGTCATGACAGGTCAGTTTGCAGGCGACCTGAAGCCTGATCTTGTTATCCCGTTCAGACTGGACAAGGACGCAGCTGTTGCGGCGCTGAAAAAGCATCTTGAGGGCAAGTTCCTGCTTCCTGCGGCGTTCAAGGATCAGAACCACATCGACGAGATAAAGGCGCTGTATGTTCCGTTCTGGATGTTCGACGCAGGCTCCAACGCACGTATCGTGTACAAGGCTACGAAGGTGCGCCGCTGGGACGACAACAATTATACATACAAGGAAACGAAGTACTACACCGTTATCCGTGCAGGCTCCATGAGCTTTGAGAACGTGCCTGTTGACGGCTCATCGAAGATGCCCGACGACCTGATGGAGTCCATCGAGCCGTATGACTACCACGACTGCAAGGAGTTCACCACTGCGTATCTTTCGGGATATCTTGCGGACAAGTACGACGTCACCGCCGAGGACAGCGTGGAGCGTGCAAACACCCGTATAAAGCAGAGCGTGCGTGACGAGTTCAGAAAGAGCATCACAGGCTTCTCCACTGTAACGGAGCAGAACGAGGCTATACGTCTTTCCAACGGACGTACAAGATATATGATGTGTCCCGTGTGGATACTGAACACCACCTGGAACGATCAGCACTTCCTTTTTGCGATGAACGGTCAGACGGGAAAATTCGTCGGTGATCTGCCTACTGATATGGGCAAGTTCTGGCGCTGGTTCTTCATTTTCTGGCTGATCTTCGGTGCTGTGTCATTCGGAGTGATATTCCTCTTAAGACAGATGGGTATAATTTAAGGAAAGGCGGTGTCATTTATGGTAGTAGATATCCTTATTGCGCTCGGTATCGGGCTTCTTATCTCCCTTATCGTGATGCTGGTGCACAAGGGCGCACTGAAAAGCGTGCATATGGAGCGTGCGGCTTCCAACTACATCAAGCGTGACAGCGTTGACATCAACGTCCGCCGTGAGATCTATCTTTATAAAAGGGTAGAGCGTAAGGAAAAGCCGAAGAACGATAACTAAATGCATATAATAATGCGCAGCTAAAAAGCTGCGCATTGTTTTGTTATCTAGCAATATTTTCCTATCCTGTCGAGGATGGCGATAAACCGCTCGTCCTCACGAACTGCGTCGTATCTGTCCGACTGCATCCTGTCGTGGAGCAGCTTGCAGTCTGAAAGGTCATAGTTCCTGATGGTCGTGTCGGAGCTCCATTCAAGTCCGCTCACCAGCAGGGATGTATGCTGCCCCTTTTCGGGGAGAGTATCGGCGGTCACAGCATATTCCGCAGCCTTTTCAAGGCTTGACAAAGCAAGCTCACGGTCGCCCTCCGTCATTGCCAGAGCCGCAATGCTTTGGTAAGTCGCAGACACAGTATCGCTGAAATTCAGATAGTCGCCGTTTTCGTACACAAGCTCCAGAAGTGCGAGCGCCTTTTTCATTATTGCTATCCTTTCGGCGGTGGTCATCGTTTCGTCGCAGAATCCGAGGTCTGCCATATTACGCAGGTCGCACCAGAATACACTTGTGTAGTATTTGACCGCCTGTTTAAGGTGCAGCTTCTGCTGCTTTCCCTCGTATATATCGCCGAGTATCACCGTGCTGCATGCGCCGATATCAGGGAGCTTCATTGCGTATCCGATCGCTTTTTCGCTCTCTCCGAGCCTTGAATAGATATAGCATAGCTGCTGGGTGGTGCGGTTGATGATCTCGCCGTCCGTGCAGCGTGACAGGATGCGCTCTCCCACCTCGGCAGCCTCACGGTTGAAGTCGTTCATCTCGTCATCGGTCATGGCTCTTCCGTCCTTAAACTGACAGAAGGTAAGCTGATGTACGAGCCTGAATTGCAGCGGATAATTTGTGGGATAGGTCTTTACAGCCTCACGCAGAAGCTGGATATTCTCGTATATCAGACCCTTGTTTGCGTTTTCGTCCAGCTTTGAAATGAGCGCTTTCAGCTGCTCCTCGCTCTTGAAGTCGTCCATTCCCATAAGCTCGTCAAGGGTGACCTCGAAGTAGCCTGCAATAGTCGGCAGCAGCGTTATATCAGGGTAGGTCGTACC
>JAGAKC010000312.1 GCA_017848155.1 Oscillospiraceae bacterium
ACCGACGCTCCCGAAGTGTTCGGAACGGAATACCTTGACGCTATGGGCGTGAATATCGACTTTTTCGGTGCGGAGATAAGCGACGGCGGCTGTGTGGCGATACTGCTGATATGCGGACTGGTGTTTCTTGCCGCAGGAGCGTTTGTGACAAGCATCAAATCAAAGCGTGACAGATAACACGTGAATTTTACAGGAGGTGCGCAGGCTTGAAGATAATCATTGAGCCCTTGTCGGAGGGCGCTGAAGAAGAAATAATCATCAGGAGCAACAGCCTTGACAGCGAGCTTATGGAGCTTATCTATTCCCTGAAAGCGGGGCGCAGTAAGCTTACGGCATTCAATGACGACGAGATACTGAAGCTTGCTCCGAGCGATATATTCTATTTTGAATCGGTGGACAATCATGTCTGTGCCTGCTGTGAAAACAGCGTTTACGAAGTGAAGCAAAAGCTGTATGAGCTTGAACGGATATACGAAAACACTGACTTTATCCGCATTTCAAAGGCGATGATAGTGAATGTATCAAAGATATCTAAAATAGTTCCCATGTTCAACGGGCGGCTTGAGGCTGTGCTGAGCAACAACGAACGGGTTGTGATCTCCCGTCAGTATGTTCCAGATCTGAAGAAAAAGTTGGGTGTTTAAGGAGGCAGTTATGAAGTTTTTTAAGAGTTTTCTGAATTTTTTCACGGCGATCACAACTGCCATAACTGCGTTGGTGGGAGCTGTGACACTTATAAGCGGCTACACGGGAGTGTCGCCGTACATTCCGTTGCAGATACTCTGCTCGGGTGCGGTAACAGCGCTGATAACGGCAGTCATATACAGCTTTGAATTCAGGAGCAGAAAGCATTTTATCCTCATGACAGCGATACATTATGTCCTGCTCTGCATAACCATGAACGCCATCGGAATAATGTTCGGCTGGATAGATGCAGCTGTAATTGATATCCTGATGATGTGCGTAGATGTCGCTGTTGTTTACGTTATAGTTTTCGGCATTACCTATGTTCTGATGAAGAAAGAGGCGGACGAGCTGAACCGCGCGCTGAATGAAAGGAACAAGAAGAGCTGATGGGGTGATGTCAGCGTGGAGAATACTGAAATGCGATCCCTCCCTTTCCGCTGTGGAAAAGGGAGGGGTTTATTATCAGGGCGATATTGGAGTGTAGCTTTGTCAGCGCAGCTGTCCCCCTGATTATATTGGTTTTAAGTTTAAGCAGCTGGCTTGTGCGTTCGCTTCTTTCTTAAATGCTTTGGACGGTTAATTGACTTTTATGTAGATGTGTGATATAATATGTCTATAAAATTGACAATTGTCAGCCGAAAAAATTGTCAAATTTGACAAAAAGCAAATCTTATTCCAACAAAATACAATTATAGGATTAATCGTCATTCCAGCATTATTCCTGTAGTTATAATAAATCTACAACCAAAAAAGAGGCATTACCATGAAAAATTTGAACAAAGAAAAAATGAATTGCAGATCAATTTTTTGTATTCTGATAGCTATTCTATTAACTATCCTGCTTATCCCGCAAACCACTTTTGCTGATGAACAAAAGGTTATAAGAGTTGGCTATGACAGTAATTCTCAGTTTATCAAAGAAAATGACGGGCACTATTACGGATATGGTGTTGAGTATCTCGAAAAAATGGCTGAATACACCGGTTGGAAGTATGAATATGTCAGAGTTGATAGCTGGCACGATACTTTTGATCTGTTGCGTAATGGCAGCATTGATCTGATTTGTACAGCTCACTATACTGAACAGCGTGCAGCAGAGTTTCTATATTCAGAGATGCCTATTGGATATGAAATTTCTATTCTCTATGCAAGAACAGACAGTAAGTATTTCTATCAGGATTACGATGCAATGCAGGGCAGTAAGATCGGCTTTCTTTTAGATAGTTATTCTTCCGCAGACTTCGAAAAGTATGCGCAGGATGTGAAAATTGAATATGAAGGTGTATATTTCACTAAAGAAAACGATATGAAAACAGCCCTCGATAATGGCGAGATTGATATGATGGTAGTTGGAAGCCGTTATGCTACTTCAGGGTTGAAATTGGTGGATATTTCCGGTACAGACGCATTTTATTGCCTGTCAAGAAAAAATAACCAGGCTTTGATCAATGAGGTAGATGATGTTCTTCGTGAGATCATGTTCGATGAACCATCTTTTGAAGGTGAATTGAGAGCTAAATATTTCAGCCATTATTCTATAAGCAGTATGCCTCTTTACACCAAAGAGGAGTTGGATTACATAAAAGATCTCGGTACTATTAAAGTAAAGCTTATTCAGGATCAGCATCCTTCTTGCTATGTGGACAACGGTGAGACCAAGGGTATCTGGGCAGAGGTAATAAAGCTTCTTGCTAAGAAGAGTGGTATCGATCTTGTGCTTGAGGGTGGCGACCTTGAGAATTATTCTCAGGAAACATATAAGCAATATATGGATAATGGTTATCTTCTTTTGCGGACGCAGAATGCGTTACAACATATGAGCGATATGAAGGATACTATTATCTCCAATTCCATTACAAATGTTTCTGTTTCTTATTTCAAACGCAAAGCAGCATTTGTTGAAGATAAATATGTTTCCCATATTATTGCATTGACAAAGGATCTGTCATATTTAGAGCCAATGCTTCTTGAGGAAAATCCTGATTATGATATTCAGTATTTTGACGATGCAAAATCATGCTTTGAAGCACTTATTAGCAAAAAAGTTGGTATAGTGATACAGAATACACACCGTGCAAGTTATCTAATGCAAAAACCTGCCTATTCGGATCAGATCGCTGCGGTTCCCGGAGTAGATCACGGAAACAATGTGTGTTTAGTGGCGTATGAAGACCAACAGATGCTTATAGATATTATTAACAAGGCTATTCATCATATCTCATATGATGAGATCAATGAGATCGTGCAACGTGAATTGCTTGCATCCCCCTATTCTCTCGAAACCGATGACTTCGTTTATCAGAACTGGAAATGGATGCTCATAGTTGTCATTCTCTTAACATTCGCAATAATTGGATATTCTGTTTTTACAAATAAATTAGCAAATGCGAAAATACAAAAAAGGGAATTTGAATTCCTTCAGAAAAAAGCACGCGAAAATGAAATTACAGGTCTTTATAACCGTTCCTATTTCTATGAGGTTGTAGAAAAGCTTATTAAAGATTCAGATGAAGAATTTTATATTATTTCTATGAATATTTCCAACTTCAGAATAATAAATGAGCACTACGGCATGAGCGTTGGTGACCGTATACTGAAAGAAATAGGAAAACAGCTGCAGAAATTGGATGAAAACAATCGTATGATATTTGGTTGTTTTATGATGGACAATTATTATATGTGCGTTCCTAAATCTGAATTTGAGCAGCTGAAATTACCAAAGTTATTCAAGACCTTCCTTGATGATATTGATATACGCGTAGTTTATGGTGTGTTCTTGGTAGAAGATAAGGAACTGCCTGTCAATGTTATGTGTGACAGAGTGTTGGAAGCGACTCGCAACAAAAATCATACTTATAAGGATTATATACATTTTTATGACGACAATATTCGCAAGCAGGCTCAGTTAGAACATGAGATAGAGTCTGAAATGGAACAGGCTTTAGCAGAAAACCAGTTTTTTATAGTTGTTCAGCCGAAATATGATTCGATCACTGAGAAGATAGTTGGTGGTGAAGCATTGGTGCGTCGGCAGCATCCCCAAAAGGGTCTTGTTTCTCCCGGCGTATTTATCAGTGTGTTTGAAAGCAACGGATTTATCGACCCTCTTGATCATTATATCTGGGAAGAAACCTGTCGTCTGCAGGCAGGATTAAAGAAAAAGGGGATTAATATCGTTCCTATATCAATTAACGTATCCAGAATTCACTTCTATAGCAGTGAGTTGCGCAGTCAGCTTAGCGAGCTCATCAAAAAATACGACCTGGAGCCTGCGGATATTGAACTTGAGATAACAGAATCGCTCTGCAGTGAGGATTCAGGTAAGATCTTTGATACGCTCCGTGAACTTCAGTCGGATGGTTTCAGAATTGCTATGGATGATTTCGGAAGCGGATATTCTTCGCTTAATATGCTGAAAGAAATGCCATTGGATATTATTAAGCTTGATCTGAAATTCCTGGATGGAGAGGGCGATAAGAGCCAGATCATAATGAAGTCATTGATAGAAATGGCACACACTATGGAGCTCGATGTTGTTGTAGAAGGTGTTGAACTTCTCTCGCAAGTTGAGTTCCTGCGCCAGTTTGAAAAGTGTTATCTGCAAGGATATGCTTCATTCCCATTGTGCACCTAATTGTAAAAACGGTACCAAATCAAGTACACATTAGCTATTCGTGGATATATTACCGACGAAGCGGTAATATATCTCAACTCTTTGAATTGTTTCCTTATCGGACTTTTCTCTGCCGAACACCACAATTTTATCAATGAGCATATGCACGATTTCGTGGTCAAGCTCGGTGATGTTTTCATACTGCGAAATCAGCTCAACGAAATCATCAATGCCTTGTGCCCTCTTTTCGTAATCCTCAACAATAGCGGCATACTCCGAAAGCTGATTTTTAAGCTCAATCTGTTCCGCTTCAAGCTTTTTCGACATCGCAATATAACGCTCGTCCGAGATAACTCCGAACACTCTATCCTCATACATCTTCTGCAAAATCGCGTCGATTTCATATAAGCGTTTGTGCGCTTTTTCCGACTTCTGCTTGCAAAGGGCGGCTTCGCTGTTCTTTCCGCTTTCCGACAGCTTCCGTAGGTGCTCCGCATATTTCGCTCTGTCCTCAGCCGCAAGTCTGACATTCAGCTGAACATCGCTCAACACTGTTTTCGTAAGTTGTTCAAGCGTAATGTAGTGGCTGGTCTTGCAGGTAGAATTTTCAGAGCTTCGAT
>JAGAKC010000313.1 GCA_017848155.1 Oscillospiraceae bacterium
CTTGACCCGCTGCTCATTTTCGGAATGTTCGGACTTCCCGAAATGGGAATTGCAGGTGCGGCGGTGGCGACTGTCGCAGGGCAGGTGGTGGCGGCTCTGGTGGTGATGAAAAAGGGCTTTTACAGGTCGCCGTCATTGAAGAAATATCCTCATTATGTGGGGAAAATATTCCGTTTGGGGCTTCCGAATATCCTTATGCAGTCGGCATATACGCTGTATATCTTCGGGCTGAATATGATACTCGCAACATTCTCGGACGCCGCTGTGACGGTGCTTGGACTTTACTACAAGTGGCAGACATTTTTCTTTATTCCGCTGGGCGCAATGCAGACCTGTATCGTGCCTGTAATCAGCTTCAACTATGCCGCAAGGAACACCGAACGCTGCAAGAAAACGCTGAACACAGCGATACTTTTCGGCTGGGCGCTGATGTTACTCGGAACGCTGTGCTTTGCCATTATCCCCGAACCTATGCTGCGGTTTTTCTCGTCCGACGAGGAAGTAATACGAATAGGAATCACCGCATTCCGCATTATCGGAATAAGCTTCATTCCGCTGGTGACCTCGCTTACATACCCTGTGCTGTTTCAGGCGGTGGGAGCAAGCTTCAAAAGCTCGCTGCTGACGGTGATAAGGACGGTGTTCCTGTTCGTGCCGCTGGCGTATCTGTTCTCACGCTTCGGCTTGCGGTATTTCTGGCTGACCTACCCTGTGACGGACGGAATAGTGTCGGTTATCGGCTTTTTTATGAGCAGACAGTTTTTCAGAAAGCCGTATCTCACAGCAAAGAAAAAGGAGCAGCCTGCCGCAGTTCTGCAGAAGTCAAAGCAGGGTGTAATCATAACTATTGCAAGACAGCACGGCTCATCAGGCAAGGAGATAGGCAGACTTGTGGCGGAGCGGCTCGGAATACCGTTCTATTACAAGGAGGTGACCGCCCTTGCCGCACAGGAGAGCGGACTTGACAGGGAGTTCATCTCTGACCTCAACAAGAACGCACCGCAGCTAATGCACGAGCTGTATCTGAGCAGCACCGTAGTTCATCAGGCGATAATCGCACAGAAGAAGATAATTGAGAAGATCGCAGAGCAGGGAAGCTGTGTGATAGTCGGCAGGGCAGCGGATCATGTGTTAAAAGATGATCCGAATGTAGTTCGTATCTTCATTCACGCACCGATGGAATACCGCATCGGCAGGGTGATGGAGGTCTACGGCGACACCCGTGAGCAGGCAGAAAAAAACATCGCCCGTTCCGATAAGGCGAGGGCTATGTACTACAAGAATATCTCGGGCCTTGAATGGGGCGATGAGAGCAACTACGAGCTTGTGCTGGACAGCTCCGTTGGCGTAGCGGAGAGTGCTGACAGGATATGCGGATATCTGAGTTCTCGCGGCGGCGAGGGGTGAGCTGGGGTAATGAAATAATGACGGCGGAGTGAAATGCTCCGCCGATTTTTATATCCTTTATCTGTTTGATATTTAATTGTGCTGAAAACAGGATAGATAGTGTGGTATAATCAGAATAAAGACGCAAGCACAGCATTAAAGGAGGGTCGTTATGAAAATACATTCTGTAGCTGGGTCCCCTTATGAAGATAATGAGGGAGATGTTCTTAACCTCTGGATTGAGCTTTATAACGGCGAGCAGATAGCAGTTGGGGATCGGATCAGTATTGAAATGATGGACGGGAGCTTTTTGGATCGAGAAGTGAAAATAATTGCTCCGAAGTACGCAGGAGATTATGCTGTAGTATCTGAAAAAGCACGGAATAGCGGATGGGCGAGATCGGATACTCCTATTACCAGGAAAATCGGACCGTGTTTATGTGACGTAGTTGTGGTGCATGTACCTTATCATGAGGTAAAGACTGAGCAGGAGATCGCATTGCGAAAATGGGAGAAAGAGATGGAGAGTCGTTGCTGTATTACACCTTATGTGGAGCTTCGTTGCGGTGATGAAAGTATATATGATTATGTCCGCAAGGATTACAGCGTTCCGGATAAGGTCATAAAGTATCTGCAGACACAGAAGCTTTATTATATGTGCCCCGGCATTTATCAGCATCCGTTCAGAGAGGGAGTAAGATTATTGGGCCCGTATGTGTATACTGACGGGTACTATTATTGGGACAGAGATACTTGGAAATATGTTTTGAAATACGGTCTGGTCTTGCCACAAGAATTTATTGATCATGTTATGAGCGATGAGAGCACAGCTTTTATTGAAGAGTACTATGGTAAAACATGGCGGTTTGAAGAAAGAGAAAATCTTTTGAATTTACTCCCTGATGATCACGGCGATGTTGATTTGAATGATTTTTGAGTTGTATAGCGTTCTGATTGTTTTTATGTGGATAAAAAGCACGAATAAATTAAATCGGCGGAGTGAAATATCTCCGCCGATTTTGTGTGTTGAGGTAGTCAACCGCCTAAGCCATAGCTCCCCGAAAGAGGATCTCTGAAAAGCGGAATCTGCGGCGTCATAAATGTGAACACCACGAACAGAACTCCTATCAGAACGATGACAGCAACGGCGAGAAACGGCACTCTGCAAGGCACGCCGTCACCTTTGAACAGCCGAGCCTCCACAAGAAACGCTATCGCCGCTGAGATGAAGAATATCGTGATATTCAACCAGTCGGGAGTGTCGCCGAAAATTCCGCCCAGCGTGTAGAACAGAGTTGGGATAAGCACAAGCCCTGTCAGGATTCCTGCGAGCTTTATGCACCAATAGTCCCTGCGCTCCCTGAAAAAGCGGCTCTGTATGAGCGCAAAAGCGAGCATCGGGAAATAGAGCAGCTTCATGTGCTCCCATGTGGATTCGTTCACCGCCGAGAACGGAGCAGCGAGGAGGCTTCCGCCTGTCCAGTCGTACAGAAAATGCAGCAGCGTCCCGAACACCGCCGTAAAGACGAAGCCTGCGTACTGCCAGAGGGATATATCTTTTTTCATGATCGCACCGCCGAGTTTTTTTGTACAGCTTATGCGGCGGGGGAGGGGATTATGATTGGGGGAATGGAAAAGCGGTCAGATGTACTGACCGCTTTCAGATGACCTGCAGTTGTGCTCGGTGAGCTTGCAGGGACTGTTTGAGTATTATTGTTTCATATCAGATTTCGATCTATATTGTACCATATTATCTGGGAAAACGCAAGGGTTCCGTTTAAACGTGCGAGAGTTTTATATTGTCCTGAAATCTGTCCAGATAATATGTTATAATTGTAAACAGAACATAAAGTTTGAGTAAGTTTCGCTATGAAATGCAACAGGGGAATTTACTAAGTTGCTCAAATAAGATTGCACAGGGGAAGCTCTGTGCTTTTTGTGGTATAATCGTAATAATGTGAGAATTGTGTTCAAAACATTCTTTTTGTTGCTTTTTGACATTAGATGTGTTATAATATACTAAAGTATTATGCTTTTTGCAGATAAAAGCGTAATAGTTATTACTACAAAAGGAAATTGAGGTGCTTTTATGGCTACTTGCATACTTGTAGATGAATTAAAAAGATTAAAAAAATCATCCTATGATGCCGTGGACAATGAGAATACTTTTTCTGACTTTAAGAAGTACATGCATATAAAAAGACCTGTTGAAGATGATCTTATTAACACTATCGAGACGGCGAAAGCAAGTAACAAAAAAAGCCTTATCTTAGTGTGCGGTAATGTAGGTGATGGTAAATCTCATTTAATATCCTATTTGAAACACCATGAGAATAAGTATTTGGATGGGTTTACAATATACAACGATGCTACTGAGAGCCGTAATAGACATTTGGATGAGAAGCAAGAATTAAAGAGATCGTTGCACGCTTTTTGCGATGATGAAATAGATGATGGAAATGTTCAGAAGGTTATTTTAGCAATTAACCTTGGAGTGCTTAGTAATTTTATTGATTCCGAAGAGGGCGCAGGATTTAGACGATTAGCTGAATATGTAAACAATAACAAGATATTGATAGATAGTGATATTGCAGATTGTAATGCGAATAATGACTATTTTTATCATGTGAATTTTGGTGATTATCATATTTATCGTTTGCATAATGAAACCGTTGAATCTCCATACATAAGTGATATTATTGAAAAGGTTTTTGGCACTGAAGCGCAAAATACTTTCAATCAGGCACACAATAACTGTTCTATGTGTGAGTTGTGCGATTGTTGTCCTGTAAAACACAATTACGAGATGATGCGCAATCCTGTGGCGAAAAAGGGTATAATAAATGTAATTCTTGAGACGATCATAAAAGATAAAAAAATACTATCAACAAGAGAATTGCTGGATTTCTTGTTTGATATAATGGTACATCCGGATTTTGATAGAAAGAAATACGGAAAGTGTGACGAGGCTGCACGATTAAGAAAATACATAGATTATTCCCTTGTTAGTATTATGTATGATC
>JAGAKC010000314.1 GCA_017848155.1 Oscillospiraceae bacterium
CGGCGCTTGGTATCGCTATTTACGGTATGTTCATTGCGATAGTGATTCCCTCGGCAAAGCGCATAAGCGGAGTGCTGAGAGTAGCGCTCATTGCTGCACTGCTAAGCTGCATCATATACTATGTTCCTGTATTCGACTTCATTTCCGACGGCATTTCGGTCATCATCTGCACGGTGGCTGCGGCTGCATTCGGTGCGGTATTCTTTCCGCAGGACATGAGGGAGGAGGGTACTGATGCCTGAAACTATCGATACGACCTACCTCGTGATAAGCATAGCCGTTATGGCGCTGGTGACCTATCTTATAAGGATGCTTCCGCTGGCTGCTTTCAGAAAGAAGATAAAGTCACGCTTCGTCATGAATTTTCTGTACTACGTACCGTATGCGGTGCTGACCTCGATGACTATACCTGCTGTTTTTCAGAGCTGCGGTACAAGTCCTGCGGCACTGGTCAGTGCGGCTGTGGGATTTGTTGTGGCAGTGGTGCTTGCGCTGTCTGACAGGGGACTTCTGACGGTTGCGGTGAGCGCATGCGCTGCGGCTTATCTTACTGACCTTATCATGGGTCTATGCGGAATAATGTGAGAAAAGGAGAGATCACAATGAAGCTGATGTTTGCATCGGATATACATGGCTCGGCACTTTTCTGTGAGAAGCTGCTTGAAGCGTACAGAAGAGAGGGTGCGGAGAGGCTATGCCTTATCGGCGATATACTGTATCATGGACCACGAAACGACCTGCCCGAGGGTCATGCACCGAAAAAAGTGATAGCGCTGCTGAATGCGGTGAAGGAGGAACTTTTCTGTGTGCGAGGAAACTGCGACACGGAGGTAGACCAGATGGTGCTGGAGTTTCCTGTGCTTTCTGACAATGCCATGATATTTGTTGACGGGAGGACTTTTTTCCTGTCCCACGGGCATCATGAGAATCCCGACGCGCTTCCGCCGCTGAAAAGGGGGGACGTGCTGATAAACGGACATACTCACGTGCTGAAAGCGTTTGAAAAGGACGGCGTACACTGCCTTAATGTAGGCTCGGTGTCGCTGCCGAAGGAGAACAATCCTCGCAGCTACATGGTGTATGAGGATGGAACGTTCGTTATAAAGACCCTCGACGGCGAGGAGATACTTAGTTATTCCTTATTAAAATGAATAATTATAGTATGACATATAAATAAAAGAGGCGGTCATCTGACCGCCTCTTTATGCTATTGGTTATCAGTTGTCATTGGTCATGGTCTCTACCATGGAGTTCAGCTCTTCAACTATTGCGGATATCTCCTGAACGTTTCCGCTGATCTGCTCGGAGCCCTGACGTATCTTGCCCATTGCAGCTCTTGTAACATCAGCGCTGTGCTGGGTGTCGGATACCTTGTCGGTCATCTTTTCGGTGATGCTATTGATCTGCTTGATGCAGCCCATTATGCTCTCGGTGTTTGCTTCGGCCTTCTTGACGGTGTTGTTGGACTTGACAGCAAGCGAGCGTACCTCGTTTGCAACTACCGCAAAGCCCTTACCTGCAGCGCCTACCCTCGCAGCCTCAATGGACGCATTGATAGCAAGGATATTGGTCTGTTCTGCGATGTCCTTGATGGACTTCAGCATCCTCTCGTAGTCCTCGATATTCTGACTGATGTTGAATACGGATTCGCTGATCTCGTTGATGCCCTGTACGATGCCGTCGATCTCGCTGTTGAGAGTTCCCATCTCTGCAACAACTTCCTCGTTCTTTACAAGGTGATTCTCGGAGTTTTCTGCGATAGGCATTACCTTGTCCTGCAGACTTGTAAGCGCAGACTTGATCTCGTAAACGGCCTGTGACAGCTCTTCGTGCTGCTCGGCGGTCTTTTCCTGCATCTCCTTAAGATGCAGCTTCTCGTACTGGATACAGTTGAGAGGTGTGTTGTTTCCTGCGATGATGGACAGCGCCATTGCACGGCAGGACTTGTATCCGCATGCATGGCAGTCGAATTCCTGATCCGCCTTTGTGAGCTTGCCCATCTGCGCAAATGCCTGCTGGACCTGAGCCTCTGTGGGCGGCTCGCTGACATGTCTGTCCGTGTATCCGCGCAGGAAGTCGTTGATATCCAGCTTTCTGAATATTCCACGGTGGAAACGCTTGAGCGCATTCTGCTTGAACGCCCAGTTCTTTGCGTTCACCATTACATCATATGCGTTGAATGTGTTGAAGTCGTCACGTGCACCTACGCCCGAGTTACAGCCGAACTCGCAGGAGAGCACGTCGAATACGGTGGGGAGCTTATCCCTGCTGGTTTCGAGGTAAACGTCAAGATCCTCATATATCTTGCCTACACCTTCGGATGTGGTAACGCTGAGGTCAGGGTTATATACTCTTAGACATTCCTTAAGACCGCCGGGGATGGGGTAGAAAGCGCCGTCGAATCCACGTGCATCGGAGAATTCAAATTCGGAATGACCTGTTTTCAGGTGGACGTTGTTCTTCTTTATATATTCAGCCAGCTTGCGGAAGGTAACGTTGTACTTTATGATACCATCCGTGTTTCTGAACTCGTCGCCCTTTGCGATACATGGCGAAAGTCCCACCAGAGTATCATTGTTGCCGAGGTACTTCTTTACATATATAGCGGAGCACATCATCGGTGACTGTATGGGAGAAAGGCTCTTGAAAAGCTCGTTCTTGTGCTTTTCGGCGTAGTTCACGATAGCTGCGCAGGGCTGGGAAATGATCTTTGCGCCGGGGTTCTTGTTTACATACTGGATGTGGAGATATGTACAGATATCTGCGCCAAAGGACACGTCGTAAACATCCTTTACGCCCGAATCCTTAAGCCACTGGAGCACATGGCGCCAGCTTCCATCAAAAGCTGTCTTGATAGCAGGAGCAACGATGAGCGAAACATTTCCTCGTCTGATGTCCTTCATCAGCATCTCGATGTCGTCATCGTAATCTCTTGCGCCGTGAGGGCATCCCTTAATGCACTCGCCGCACTGTATGCACTCATCGTTGTTGACGTGCACGACATTTCCATCGAATCTGTTTGCGTTTGGTACGGGACATGCTCTTATACAGGCGTTACAGCCTATACATTTTTCTGCAATTACTTTAACCATAATATACCTCACTTGAAAATATGTGACCCTGCCGCTTATGCGGAACTATTTTCCAGATAAAGAAGAACGATAATTTTTTATCAGTTCTTTTGTACATTATAACAAATAAATACGACAGTTGTCAAGAAATTTTTTAATAATTTTATAAGTTTGTTGTTTGTTACAAAGTTATCATTCCAAATGGCAAATGATTGAATGTATTTTTGGTAATAATGCATATTTTTTCCTATCTGTTAAAGTCTTAAATCGGTAAGGCGTGAAAGTCCTTCAAATGGCTCAAACAGAAGTGTTACATCACGTTCGGGGAAATGAGCTGTTATTGATGCGGGAGTGCTTGTGAAGTCGGTCCCGTTCTGATAGAGGAAGCCTGCTGCAAGCAGTCTGTGGTCGCAGTAGAAGCAGCTGACTATCTCCATGTACTGCTTTACGAATGACTGAGCGTCAAGGGCAGCGAATACCTCATCAGGGAGTCCCTCAACAGTGACAAATGCTGCGCCGCCTGAGTAGGGACAGCGGTAGTAGCAGATATTTTTTTCGGCGACCGCGCAGCTCACCATGGCAAGGTTATGACCCGTATGCAGCTCGTCCAGCATGAACTTTCCGTTCTGGAATTCAGGTGTATCGGGAAGCGCTTTTTTCGCCCTGCGTGAGGGTGCGCAGACTATCTCGGCAAGACCGCTCTCGGTGTTTGCCCAGCTCCACAGCCATGTTCCGCTCTGCTCTGATTCCGAGCCGAGCACGCCTGATCTGAAAACGGCTTCGCCGAAGGTCATCGTACCGTTCTTCACATCCACGGTCCAGCCGTTGTCACCTATCACAAACTCGCCCATTTTGTTCTGACAGGCTATGGAGCGACCTGCGGACAGCGACAGCAGATGCAGGAAATCGGTGCGGTCGAATTCTATGGGACAGCTAAGTATTGATCTTTTCTGCATAATTTACTCCCTTATATTTATGTTTACTCCGAATTTGCGCAGTATGTCACGCATGAGTATCTTGTCTATGGTGTAGAGTCTGCTCTTTCCTCGTGGCAGGTCGTCTACGCGGTACTCAAACCGCATGAATATCTCGGAGTAGTCCTCCTCATAGAAGAACGTGCACAGCAGGTAGCTGTTCTTGGTGGCGTAGTAATTCACGGGCACGAAGTCCAGCACTGCACGCAGATCGTTTTCCAGTGCGGCTTCCGCCTCGGCTATCTTCATCGGCTCGAACTGAACTTTTTTGGTGCGGGGAAGTGCTTCTGCACGTTTTTCCTCCTCGGACTTGCCAAGCTGCTTCTTTTTGAATAATCCAAACATAGCCTGCTCCTTTCGTTATCGGGTAGTCTACGCTATATTGTAGCACATTTTCTGTGATATTGCAACGGCAGGGGAGAGCAAAAAAACAAAAACGGCGGACTTTCGTCCGCCGCAGTGTTTTATAAATCTTGTCAGCCATTTCCGGCTTTGCGTCATTTGAAAAGGAGATTCATGATTGAGTTTCGGTTGGTTTTACTGTACCGCAGCCAATACAGAATCTGGCTTTTATCTTGTTCACCTTGCCGCATTTTGGGCAATACCATCTTGTGATGGCAGAGAATGTAATTCCATACATGATAGCAAGTAGGATAAACACTACCAGCTGAATAACTCCCAATGAATAAGCAAGCAAGAAAACTCTTATTGAAAATAAAGTGACGGAAAC
>JAGAKC010000315.1 GCA_017848155.1 Oscillospiraceae bacterium
ATAAGCCTCCATCGTCGTGCCGATGTCGTTTCTCTTACCGTCTGTGATGACGAACATGCCCTTCTCACGTGCATACTCCTGAGTTTTCTGGAGCGCCTTCATTCCTGCAGGACCGTACATCTCGTAGTAAGCAGCCTGAGGCTTTACCGCAGGCACGATATCATAAAGTGCGTCGATAAGTCCCTTATTGAACTCGAGAAGTGCCTTTGCCGCACCCTTGAGGGTCTCGCCGTACTTGTCAAAGCACTTTGCCTTGATGTACTCGGGCACGAAGTCCAGCTTGGGGTCAAGTCCCGCAACTGTGGGATTCTGGGTCTGTTCGATCTTTTCGATAAGTCTGTCAAATGACATTTTCTCGTCCTCCTGTATATGAAATTATTATTTACCGATTACTTGTCCTCGTATACGACCTTGCCGTCTACGATAGTGTATTTGACTCTGCCCGTCAGCACCTTGCCCTTGAAGCAGGTGTTCTTTGACTTTGAATGCAGTTTCTCAGGAACCACCTTCCACTCCTCATTCGGGTCGAAGATGCATATATCTGCGATATCGCCCTCACCGAGCGAGCCGCCGGGAAGCGACAGTATCTTTCTCGGATTCACGCACATAAGCGCAACTATCCTCTGGAGCGGCACCTTACCTGTATGGTAAAGAGCGGTCAGCGTCGCCGCAAGCGATGTTTCAAGTCCAACGACGCCGTTGGGAGCCTTCAGAAAGTCTGCCTTTTCCTCTGCGGAGTGAGGTGCATGGTCGGTAACGATACAGTCGATCGTACCATCACAGATGCCCTCTGTTATAGCACGTACATCATCCTTTGTACGCAGCGGCGGATTCATCCTGTAGTCTGCGTCACGTGTGCGCAGCTTCTCGTCTGTCAGCATGAAGTAGTGCGGACATGTTTCACTGGTGACCATTGTACCATAGCGTGACGCTATCCTTATATTCTGCATGCTGGTTATGGTAGATACATGCGCAATGTGTATCGGCATCTCAAGGTCTGTTGCAAGGGTTATCTCCCTTGATGTTATGATGTCCTCGCTGAGGCGGTGCATACCCGGCACGCCAAGCTCCTTTGACACCTTGCCGCTGTTCATTATGCCTCCGTCGATTATATCAAGATCCTCACAGTGGGATATCACCTTAAGTCCCGCATAGTGAGCCTTCACCATAGCCCTCGCCATGGTCTTTGCATTCTTTACGGGGCGGCCGTCATCAGATACCGCAACACAGCCTGCATTTCTGAGCTCCTGGAAATCACACAGCTCCTCGCCCTGAAGTCCCTTTGTGATGCTGCCCACAGGATAAACTCTTACCTTGGACTTCTTAGCCTTTTCGATGATGTATCTCACCGTTTCGGCATTGTCCACGACAGGACTTGTATTTGGCATGCATGCAACAGCTGTAACGCCGCCTGCAACAGCAGCCTCGCCGCCTGTGATGATGTCCTCCTTATGGGTCTGACCGGGATCACGGAAATGCACATGCATGTCGCAGATTCCGGGGATGACCATAAGTCCCTCGCAATCTATCACTCTGTCGGCATCGGGGCAGTCAAGCTCCGCACCGACCTTTGCTATCTCGCCGTCCCTGATAAGGATATCCGAATATCCCTCAAAGCTGTTGGCGCTGTCTATTAAATAACCGTTTTTAAGATGAATGACCATTATGACCTCCGCTCATACATATATCCGAACTGATTACGTGTTACCGTCAGGACTTTGCGTATATCACAACTTTATCGCAGCCATCAAGCTCTGCGACCATTACCTTTACCGTTTCCTCGTGCGAGGTGGGGAGATTCTTTCCGATGTAGTCAGCACGAATCGGAAGCTCTCTGTGCCCCCTGTCGATAAGCGCAGCAAGCTGTATCAGCATCGGTCTGCCCCTTTTCATAAGTCCGTCTATGGCAGCTCTCGCTGTTCTTCCCGTAAAGATGACATCATCAACTATAACGACACGCTTGTCTGTTATATCAAAGCCGATCTCACTGCTGTCCTCTGCGCCATCGGTGGGCTTATCATCACGAAACGGAGTGATATCAAGCAGTCCTACGGGCACCTCGCTGCCCTCGACCTCGGCGATCTTTGCGGCTATCCTTTTTGCAAGCACGGCACCACGTGAAAAAAGCCCGATCAGACAAAGACCATCAGTACCCTTGTTCCGCTCGATTATCTCGAATGAAATACGGGTAACTGCCCTTGCGATCGCGCTTTCGTCAAGTATTTCTGCTTTTGGCACAAGTCCTTTGGTGCAGCACATTCCAAGCTCACTCCCTTTCTTTTTCAGCACAAAAAAGCCTGCCACAGAGGTGTGACAGGCTTTGAAACTTCTTCATTTTCGGTGCAGCATATACAGTTATAGCTATAGCACGTCAACGAAAACATCTCAACCTTGCCGACCTCACAGTGTCGCCTTAAAGGGTGCTGATCTTCGTTTTAAACAATTGATATATCGATCTGCCGATATACGGCGATATGATTCATTATTATATGGATATCTCTACGACAAATATTATACCTCATTTCATTATCTTTGTCAATAGGAAATCCCATCCCGGGTCAGTTTTTTTTACCTTTTCCGAACATTCTCCAATGAAGTAAAAAACCTTTATAGAAAATAAAAAAAACAGTGCAAAATAACTATCAGCTCCTGCGAGCCTCTCCCAGCTTATTATGCGTCAACTGGAAATTATATACACGAACAAGGTGTTAAGATTTCGATAAGATTCCCCTGAACACGTCAGAAAACGACAGGGCACAAACTCCAACAAATGCGTCTGTTATCGCATTTATCGGGGTTTTGACGCTTCTTAGCGCAACTGGAAATTAATTGAAATGTTTTCCATTTACCCCTTGAAATTCAATCCAGAATATGGTAATATAAGATTGTAAAAAATACATTGGAGGTCTTAAAATGACGAATCAGATCAAAGTACTTATCGGAAACGACACCGCTGACTGCGGTATGAAATGGGCAGGGGCAATGAAATCCGCAGGGATGTACGCCATCACACGCCGCTGCGACGGAAACTCGGTGCTGAACTCGATAAAATCCGAAGCGCCTGACGTTGCGGTGCTGGACGAGAAGATG
>JAGAKC010000316.1 GCA_017848155.1 Oscillospiraceae bacterium
AAGATACCTGAGATGATCGATGGGTATACAGTGACCGCAATAGGTATTCATGCGCTCGGCAGCACTGACACAGGCGACGGACCGCCTTTGCACAAAAGGGAATTTGGTACGGTGGTTATTCCCGATACAGTTGAATCGATAAATGACTGCGCGTTTTATGAATCCGCAGTAAAAAGGGTCATCTGCCCCACAGGTCTTAAGAAAATAGGAGATCAAGCGTTTTATTCTACATGTCTTGAGCTGTGCAGTGTTCCTGCTTCAGCGGAAGTTGATGAGCGTGCGTTTGATCATATGACGATCGTAGCTGAATATGATCCCATTGACAGCTCGCTCGATTGCGAGTCTATACTGCTTGACAAGGCTGAGAAGCTTCACAGGCTCGTGACGGATTATCTTAACTTTGACACAGAAAAGCTGGTCTACGAGCTGGGCGAGCCGTACATAGGCGAAGATATATATGAAACCAACAGGATATCCTCCGACGAGTTTTCCACCTATGCGGAATTCAAGGCTATGTTCTCCGATTCGATACACGGGGATTATTTCGATCAGATGAATAGCGATACTCCGCGGCTGTACGAGATATACGGCGAGCTTTGCTATGAGGGCAGTATGAGCGGATATCTTGGCGTAAATGAAACGTGGTATTTAGGCTATGATGTTGAGGACGACAGGATCGTCGGTCATTTTGCAGTGCTCGAGGGCGGCTTTGCGCCTGCATATGAAAGCACAGCTGAGTATCTGAACAACGAAAATAATTATAAGTTCTATGACATGATTGTTCAGAATATAGACGGAAGCTATGTGGTGACAGGCTGTTATGATACTTCCACAGGCATGGAATACGACTATTACGATTGTCATGGTCTGTTCTACAATGTTGGCTTTGCCGACAGAAGCCTTATCGTGAATGAAAAGGTAAGGCCTAAGGACATAAGCGCAGTGACGGGAGCTGAAACTAAGTGCAGATACCTGCAGCCGATACTCACTGACACCGAGGGCGACGAGATGATGGAACTGGGTGATAGGCTCGCGAGGGAGCTTAAGGAGCTTTACCGCGATTACCTGCACTGGGACGGAGCAATATGCCTTGAAAAGGGTGAGGCTGTAAAAGAGTTGGAGCTGAACGGCGTCAAGACGCAGTATGAAAAGGTTCTGGATGATGAGATATCGACCTACAGCGACCTTGAGAGCGTATTTACAGAAACCTGCACAAGAGCATACTCCCAAGAGCTTCTGACGCGTGGTTCGATCGTATACAGGGACTTTGACGGAAGCCTTTACGTGTCGGATAACTCCTATGGCTTCGGCGAGATGACGTATAATACCTACATAAGCGGCTATGAGCTTAATGGCGATATCGTGGTGTTCACGCTGGTGAATATGTCCTGCAGCTGGGATGACAGCAAGGGTCTGTACCATGTAAGCGAATATGACAGCGAATTTACCATGACGGCGATGAAGGTCGATGGTGAATGGCGCATATCAGAGTGCGACAATGCGGTGCTTATCGGCTGCTGCTACGGCGGATGCTTCTGATGCCCGTGTACAGCTGAATTGCACCTCGGGAAAAGGAGGAAAAAATGAAAAGTATTTTTACAAAGGGAAACTGCATGTTGGCGGCATCTGTGGTGCTGCTTGCGATCTCGGTATGGATGGAGCATAGGTTCTGCGTCAGCAGCTGGATAAGTGAAACAGTGACCATGTACATGTTCATTGCATTTACAGTAGCGGTGCAGTTGCTTATGATACAGTACATAGCGCGAGCCACTTTAAAGGAGTACGCAAAGCGGCACTGGCTACTGACGTCGTTTGTTAGCTGTGTGCTGTCCTCGTTGGTATTTTTCCTGATGTTGCATAAGAACTACATCGCACATGCTGACGCAAATTCAGACGCTGCGGTACAGGCTTTTATATTCAATCTTACTCCGTTTGTTGTGGCGGCAGTGTGCTTTGCAGCATGGGCAGTAGTGTACCTTGTCTGCGGCAGACTGTGTGAAAAAGAGCGGCAATAAGCTCTGATGAAAAGAAAAAACAGAAAAAAGAGATAATAATTCAAAAAACCCCTTTACAAAGTGGATTTTTCGTGATATAATATCTATGTTATGCTTCACGGCATGACCATACCGTTTTCATGGAGTGCGGCTCAACACCGTTCCCACATCTATGATAACGGAATAAATTATTTTAATGAGGTGTTATCATGCTTAGAAAAGAAGAAAAGGCACAGGTAATCGAGGCTAACCGCCTTGCAGACAACGACACAGGTTCTCCCGAGGTACAGATCGCTATCCTTACAAAGCGCATCAACGACCTGACAGAGCACATCAGGGTTCACCAGAAGGATCACCACTCCAGACGTGGTCTGCTGAAGATGGTAGGTAAGAGAAGAAACCTCCTCAACTACCTGATGAAGAAGGACATCGAGCGTTACAGAGCAATTATCGTTAAGCTGGGTATCCGTAAGTAATTTTCAAGGTGTAAAAAAGGGCAGGTCGATTTCTGCCCTTTTTCATTACATCTGCTGTAAGGACCGCAGAGATTAGCATTAAACCGAGCAGTGTTTTATGACCGCTGTTGGGTTTATTGCTAAAACTGCGGCTCTTGTATCAATGACGAAAGGAAAAGAAAAAGATGTTTGAGAATCACAGAGAATTTAAAACGATGTTCGCAGGCAGAGAGCTTACTGTTGAAACAGGTAAGGTCTGCGGACTTGCAAACGGCTCCTGCTGGGTAAAGTACGGCGAGACCGTTGTTATGGTAAACGTTACCGCTTCCGCTAAGCCCCGTGACGGTGTGGATTTCTTCCCCCTGTCCGTTGATTATGAGGAAAGACTGTATTCCGTTGGTAAGATCCCCGGCGGCTATTTCAAGCGCGAGGGCAAGCCCTCCGAGAAGGCCATTCTGACCTCCCGCGTCATCGACCGCCCCATCCGTCCCCTGTTCCCCAAGGATATGAGAAACGACGTTGCTATCACAATGACAGTACTTGCTGTTGATCCCGATGCTTCCCCCGAGATACTGGGCATGATCGGTGCTTCTATCGCCGTATCCATCTCCGATATTCCCTGGAACGGTCCTATCGGCGGCATCTCCGTTGGTCTTGTTGACGGTGAGATCGTGCTTATGCCTACTCTCGAGCAGAGAGCTAAGACAGACCTCACACTGACCGTTGCTTCCTCCGAGAAGAAGGTAGTAATGATCGAGGCAGGCGCTAACGAGGTTCCCGATGAGAAGATGATCGAGGCAATCAACGCAGGTCACGAGGAGATCACAAAGTCCCTCATTCCCTTTATCAAGGACATTCAGGCGCAGATCGGCAAGCCCAAGTTCAAGTTCGAGAGCCAGGAGGTCGATCACGACATGTTCGACGCTATCTCCGAGTTTGCCATTGATCGCGTGAAGTATGCGCTTGACACTGACGACAAGAATATCCGTGAGGAGCGCCTTGCTCCCATCGTTGACGATATCCACGCAAAGTTCGACGAGGTATATCCCGAGAAGATCGGCATGATCGACGAGTGCATCTACAAGCTGCAGAAGTTTATCGTTCGCCGCTGGCTGCTGGACGAGGGCAAGCGTGTTGACGGCAGAAGAATGGACGAGATACGTCCTCTCGCTGCTGAGGTAGGTGTACTGCCCAGAGTACACG
>JAGAKC010000317.1 GCA_017848155.1 Oscillospiraceae bacterium
CAGTCATACCGACTGCACCTTGTTTTTTATAATGTAAGGGGAACGATATCATCCCTCGTCCCAGTTGTGCCATACATTCTGAACATCGTCGTTGTCGTCCAGAGTTTCGAGCAGCAGACCCATCTTCTTGATGTGATCCTCGTCAGTGAGCGTGGTGTAGGTAGAGGGCACCTGCTCTGCCTCAGCAGAAACAACATTGTAACCCATACCACGCAGTGCCTCTGCAACAGCACCTACCTCGGACGGGTCAGTGGTGATCTCAATGCAGCCATCCTCGAAGCTGAAATCATCCGCACCACTTTCAAGGATGTCCTCCATAGCCTTATCCTCATCGATATCGCCGTCCTCGTTGTCGATAACGATGATGCCCTTAAGAGAGAACATGAACGACACACAGCCCGATGTACCCATATTACCGCCGAACTTGTCGAAGTAATGCCGTATCTCACCTGCTGTTCTGTTTCTGTTATCTGTAAGGCAGTCAACGATGACCGCAACGCCGTTGGGACCGTATCCCTCGTAGATGCAGTTCTCGTAATCGTTCTTTTCAGCACCGCCCGCAGCCTTTTTCAGAAGTCTGTCGATGTTGTCGTTGGGAATGTTGTTGGACTTTGCCTTCTGGATGAGCTGTGCGAGCTTTGCGTTGTTTGCAGGGTCTGCACTGCCTGTTTCCTTGATACAAACCAGTATCTCTCGGCTGATCTTTGTAAATACCTTTGCCCTTGCGCCATCCTTCTCGCCCTTCTTGCGCTTGATGGTGCTCCATTTAGAATGTCCTGACATAAGCTGTAACTCCTTTTGTATTGATCAAAATGTCTATATGAGCTTCTGAAAGCCCTCTCCCAGAACCTCTGACGCACCCGTAGTCACCACAAATGCGGCAGGGTCTGTTTCCCTGATGATACGCTTCACCCTTGCGTAGTCGTTCTTGTACACGGCAGTAGCCACGACCTGCTGTGAAGCTCCGCTGTACGCACCCTGTGCGCTCAGCAGTGTAACTCCCTTGTCGCCCTTGAGCAGTCTGTCTGCGATCTCCCTCGGTCTTTCGGAAAAAACAAGCAGGAATCGGCACTCCTGACCGCCGTACACCAGCATATCCACGACCTTTGACTGCACGAACACCGAAACTATGGCGTACAGCGCAGAATCCAGATCACGGAACACTGCATATCCCACAGCTATCACGACAGCGTCAGTGATAAGCTGGAGCCTTCCGAGAGTAAGATGCGGCTGATACCTGTTCAGTATCTTTGCCACGATATCCGTACCGCCCGAGGTTGCTTCACGCAGGTAGGTAAAGCCCACACCTGCGCCGAGAAGCGCTCCGCCGAAAAGTGCGGCAAGTATCCCGTTTCCGCCGTCCGCCCTGTATTCGGGCAGGTCTGCGAAAACATAGTCCGTCATGACAGTGATCATTGCCACTGAAATGAGCGTCTTTATCATTATCCTTCTGTTGAGCCATATGAACCCTGCAACTATCAGCGGCACGTTCACCAGAGCGATCAGCGTACCCAGCGACAGTCCCGTCAGCTCCCCGAGTATTATCGCTATACCCGTGCCGCCGCCCGGTGCGATATCGTTAGGCGAGATGAAGCACACCGCACCCACCGAAAATATCACCGCCGCCACAGCCATGACCACGATGTCCACGACCCACTGCAATAATGCAGACCTGTTCTTTTTGCTCAACAGAAAAACACCTCTATCCAGTGCTTCTCCTCAGATGGGGAGAGCCTCGCTTATCACACTGAAAAGCTGCTCAACCCTGTCATGCTGCCCTGTTATCTCAAGGAACCCGAACAGTGCTTCAAGTGCAGTTGCCCTGCGGTACTCCGACGGCTTTGCGCTTTTCGGCACCGAGATACCGCCTGCGTTCCTGCCTCTGCGCAGGATATCCGCTTCCTTTTCGGTAAGCATCGGCTCGATAACTCCAACAGCATCGCACTGGTACGACGCCCTGACCTGCTTTACCGCAAGGTCATGCAGTCTGCCTGCGTTGGTATTGCCCATAAGCAGGACACGTCTGCGTGCAAGCTGCTCATAGACACAATCGCCGTAGAATGCCAGCACATTAGGACTGTACTGCGACGCTTCCTTTTCGGTAAGTGTCATCAAATCAACCTTTCAATATGTAATATACGTAGCTGTATTCCTCACTGTGAAGCTCGAACATGTCCGCTTCCTTCTGAAGCTCCCCTATACCTGCGGTGTAGACAGTGTCCTCACCATGGTCATCGGCATAAGCCTTTGCAGCGTTCATGAGCTTTGAATAAAACTCTGTCGTCCAGTCTGTTCGGGGAGCTATATAGAAATCCTGTACCCCGAAGCCTGTTTCACGTGCGGTGCGCAGCACCGTATCAAGCGGCTGTACAGCGCCGAATCTGCGAGTCACGAACGTCCTTGTATCGGGTGACGGGTCGATGAGCCAGCAAAGCGTTCTGTACACAACGATACCGCCCTTTCTGCATGCATCCTTAAGCTGACGCAGCCTTTGCGCCACACTGTCGAACTCCACTGCGCCGCCGTACCATAAAAGGTCATAGTCTGCCGCATCATCGGGCAGCTCAAAACGCTGCACCGAAACAGCGTCGATGCCTGCCGCCCTTGCAGCCTCCGCACGTGGCAGCTCCGAAAAAGCCGCCCTGACCGACATTCCACGTGCCTTCATCGCAAGCGGAGTGACCGCCTCGTCGCCGATATACAGCGCACTTTTACAGCCACCGCACATACGGAGCACCTGCTCCGTCGTCCCTGCACTTCCTGCCGACGACCGCTCCATCTGCCCGTACAAAACACTTATCAGGTTCATATAAGACCCCTCTTAACGAACATAGTTGAACTCGAAATCGAATATCGACACAAGGTCGTCCTCCTGAATGCCCTGTCTTTCCAGCTCGTCGATTATGCCGCTGGAACGAAGCACCCTCTGGAAATACTGAAGGCTCTCGTAGTCCTCCATATTCACGGTGCTTAAGATGGGGGCGAGCCACTCTGCGTCCACAACATATACGTCGTCTATCTTCTCTACCTTAAAGCTGTGCTTTTCGGTCTCGATAGCCTCCAGCTCCTCAAGCGTCAGCGGCTGTACCTCAAACCTCTTTGCGGGTGGCAGCTTGTCCAGCTCCTCCGTCACACAGTCGATAAGCGCATCAGTGCCCTGCGTCGTAGCCGCAGAGATGGTGAAGAACTTAAGTCCCTTGCCCTCGATGTACTCACGGAATTCGGCTATCTGCTCCTCTGTCGCCATGTCGCTCTTGTTTGCGGCAACTATCTGCGGACTTTCAGCAAGCTCCTCGGAGAAGTTTGCAAGCTCCGTATTTATCTTCTCAAAATCGTCCTTCGGGTCACGACCCTCGATACCCGAAACATCCACCACGTGCACGATAAGACGGCAGCGCTCAACATGGCGCAGGAACGCATGACCTAAACCGATGCCCTCGCTTGCGCCCTCGATAAGACCGGGGATGTCCGCCATGACACAGGACTTCTCGCCACGCTTTACAACACCCAGCACGGGGGTGAGCGTCGTGAAATGATAGTTAGCTATTTTAGGCTTTGCGGCACTTACTACGCTTATCAGCGTGGATTTGCCCACGTTCGGGAAGCCGACAAGTCCCACGTCAGCCAGCAGCTTCAGCTCCAGCACCACGTCGAACTTTTCACCCGGATATCCCGGCTTTGCAAAGCGTGGTATCTGCCTGGTGGGAGTGGCAAAGTGCTGATTGCCCTTGCCGCCCTTGCCGCCACGTGCCACAACGACAGGCTCGTCATCAGAGATGTCCGCCATTATCCTGCCCGTATGCGCGTCCTTTATTATCGTGCCCCTCGGCACACGTATCACAGTAGGCTCCATCGACTTTCCGAAGCAGCGTCTTGCGCCGCCCGGCTCTCCGTCGGGACCTACGTACTTCTTCTTGTATCGGAAGTCTATCAGCGTTGAGAGGTTGTCATCAGCCTGAAACACTATATCCGAGCCTTTTCCCCCGTCACCGCCGTCGGGACCGCCTGCGTTAACATATTTCTCACGGTGGAACGACACGGCACCGTTACCGCCGTTTCCCGCCTTGATGGATATCTCTACCTTGTCAACGAACATCCTGCTCCCCTGCCTTTCTGTTATTATCTTCATCTGCGGCGCAAAAAATACATCCGCCGCACCTTTCCGTCAAAAGACAAATAAGGCGGATAGTTCATCCGCCTTACAATGTACCTTACGGTTATCAGTCAGCGTATACGCTGACCTGCTTTCTGTCACGGCCAAGACGCTCGAACTTAACCTTGCCGTCTACCAGTGCGAACAGTGTATCGTCAGATCCGATACCAACATTGTTGCCTGCGTGGATGTGTGTGCCGCGCTGTCTAACAAGAATGTTGCCTGCGAGAACGTACTGACCGTCAGCACGCTTTACGCCAAGTCTCTTGGACTCGGAGTCACGGCCGTTCTTGGTAGAACCCATACCCTTTTTATGAGCGAAATACTGTAAACCTAATCTGATCATTGTTGTTATCCTCCTGTTATTTGATCTCAAGCTTTATCTTCCTGTGCTCCTGCGCAATATACTCGATATGCGCATAAAGCGATGCCAGAAGCTGCTGCGAAGAAAGCGCATCCTCTTTCAGAACAAGGCGTACCTCATTCTCGAAAACGCTTACCTCGGCAGGGGCGCCGAAAAATTCAGTGATCGTGTTGCAGGTAAGCTCCACCGCAGAGGTGACAGCCGCACAGACGATGTCATTTCCTTCCGTGCCGTAGCCCGCATGACCCGAGATGCTGAATCCCGTGAACCGCCCGTTTTCCTTATAGAAAACCGCTTTAAGCATTATGCGTTGATAGCTTCAATTCTTACCTGGCTGTAGGGCTGTCTGTGACCCATCTTTCTCTTGATGTGCTTCTTGGGCTTGTAAGTGAAAACTGTGATCTTCTTAGCCTTGCCATTCTTCAGGAGAGTAGCCTTAACACTTGCGCCGTCAACATAGGGAGCGCCAACGGTAACGCCGTTGTCCTTGCCTACAATGATAACCTTGTCGAATGTGATCTCGCCCTCTGCCTCAAGCTTCTCGATGAAAAGGATATCGCCTTCCTTTACCTGATACTGCTTTCCGCCTGTTTCGATTACTGCGTACATAATTTTTACCTCATTTTTTTCAGACTCGCTGCGTCAGGGCGCAGTTATGCTTAAGACCCTGCACATGCGGCGATATAAGTATACCACAATCATTCCGCTTTGTCAAGGCTTTCAGAAATTTTTTTAGTGAAACTTTGCACAAATATGTGATTGACAAAGCATGGTTTATGGTCTATAATCTATAATAGGTAATAATATGAAATTCTAAGGAGAATATAATGGCTGTTTTCAAGTGCAAGATGTGCAACGGTAATCTGGATGTCAGCTTCGGCACACCCATCATAAAGTGCAGCTACTGCGACACCATGCAGACCGTGCCCGAGATATCCGACGAGAAAAAAGCGAATCTCTACAACCGTGCGAATGTGCTGCGCTTCGAGAGCGAATTCGACAAGGCAAGCGGTATATACGAGGCGATAGCTGCTGAATTTCCGCTGGAAGCGGAGGCTTACTGGGGTCTGTGCCTCTGCAAGTACGGCATAGAATATGTGGATGACCCTCTCACACACCGAAAAGTGCCCACCTGTCACCGCACTTCTTCGGGAAGCATCTTCAACGATGCTATATTCAAGCAGGCGCTGGAATACGCCGACCCTGCCAGTGCGGAGCTGTATCGCAGGGAGGCTGCGGAGATAGACCGTCTGCAAAGCTCCATCCTCGGTATAGCAGGTGCAGAAAAGCCGTATGACATCTTCATCTGCTACAAGGAGAGCGACGAAAACGGTCAGCGCACAAAGGACAGCATTTTCGCCGAGGACATCTATGAAGCGCTGACACGGGAGGGCTACAGAGTATTTTTTGCGAGAGTTTCGCTGGAGGATAAGCTTGGACAGCAGTATGAGCCGTTCATCTTCGCAGCGCTCAACACCGCCAGAGTAATGCTTTCGCTCGGCACACGTCCCGAATACTTCAATGCGGTCTGGGTAAAGAATGAGTGGAGCCGCTTCCTGCATCTCATGCGTGAGGACAGCAGCAAGCTGCTGGTGCCATGCTACTGCGATATGGACCCCTACGACATGCCGCCCGAATTCCGCAATCTCCAGGGACAGGACATGGGCAAGCTGGGCTTCATACAGGACCTTGTGCGTGGCATAAAAAAGATACTGCCCAAAAATGCACAGCATTCCTACGGCGGACCCGCAGGCGGATACTACTCGCCTGACGAAGCGGAGATATTCGGGGACAGCTCCTACGGCAATGCATCGGGCTATACAGGCTCTCCTTCCTACAGCACTCCTGAGCAGACAGGCGTATTCGGAGTCGACCTGCCGGGTCAGAATGCCTCCTATATCCCATCGGGCATTCCGCCCGTCGATACGAGCAAGAGCCGCTACTCAAAGGTTGCTGCGGCGGTGCTGGCGTTCTTTCTCGGATTTTTCGGAGCGCACGACTTTTACTGCGGCAATAAAACACGTGGTATCTTAAAGGTCATACTTTGTATCTTCACTTTCACACTTGTACCGAGAGTATGGGGATTTATTGATTTCGTGCTGATTCTGGCAGGAAAATACAAGGACGGCGACGGAAAGCCTCTTACATAATATCAGAGCAGCCTTGTTTGTACAGGGCTGCTTTTTTCACACACAGCAGGAATATTGTTACATTTTCAACAAAGAGCGCTCACGAAACTCAAAAAAATTCGGCACGGGTCAAATCGACAATCCTTCAAAACAGTATTGTATTTAAGGTGTAATTGTGATATAATTATCCGGATGAAGTATTTATAGATATAGTATATAGGAGCAGCTATGAACATCCTGATACTGCACGCCGACCTGTCGCAGCCATCTGACGAATACAGGAAGTATCTTAAAATGCTGACGCAGGAAAGGCAGGAGCGGATAGCAAGGCAACACGGCAACGCAGCAAGGCTGTCGCTTATTCTGAAAGGACTGCTGATGCTGCACGGACTAAGTCAGCACACCACGGACATCCGCATAAGCCGCACACAGCACGGCAAGCCTTATCTTTCCGACAGGGATGATATCCACTTCTCGCTGTCGCACTCCGACGGAGCTTTCGCATTTGCCTGCGATACATGTCCTGTCGGTATCGACATCCAGAGGATAGAGGGCGGACAGAAGCCTGCGCTGCGCTTCTTCACCGAAAACGAAAGGCAGGCGGTGCTTGAGTCACCTGACCCTGACAGACGTTTTTTTGAGATATGGACCGCAAAGGAAGCATATGTAAAGCTGCTGGGTACAGGTCTGCGCACCGCACTGCGGAGCTTTGACGTGCTGGACGGAGGTCTTTCATGCAGCTTTTACACCGAGATACGGGGCGGCTATGCCATTACCGCATGCAGCGAAAACGGCACCGCACCGCAGCCTGTTATATCAACACTGACCACAGAGCAGCTGATGAAAAGCATCAGCTGCCGATATAAAGAAACAAACGGAGGACAACTATGAGCGCACTTATCATCGCATCATCCGTTGTAGGCGGACTTGCGCTGCTTGCATGCGGCGGCTACACCTACGGCGCATACGCACTGTACAAAAAGACCATCCCAAGACAGACAGAGAGCAGAGTTGACCGCAGCGAGGTCGGCGACGCAAAGAAATGGGAGAGCTACATAGAGCTTATCCACGAGAGAAAGGACTGGCTCGGCGCAAGAGAGAGCGAGCACATCACCATAAAGTCCCGTGATGACCTTACACTGCACGCTGACCTGTACCCTGCCGACAATGACTCCGACACGATAGTCATCTGCTCCCATGGCTACACCAGCACAGGCTGGGACTCCTGCTCCACCATCGGCTCCTACTTCGTGAAAAAAGGCTTCGACACGCTTATCGTCGACAACCGTGCCCACGGAAAGAGCGAGGGCGATTATGTCGGCTTCGGTATACTGGACAGATACGACCTGCTGGGCTGGATAAACTACGTGAACGAGCGCTTCGGCGGCAAAAAGAGGATACTCCTCTACGGCGTGTCCATGGGCGGTGCAACCGTACTTATGACAGCAGGCTTTGACGAGCTGCCCAATGTAAAGGGCATCATCGCAGACTGCGCTTTCACCTCGCCCTATGAGGTATTCGGTCACATAATGCAGCGTGACTACCACATGCCGAAAAAGATAGTAATGGGCATAAACAGCAAGATAACAAGAAAAAAAGCAGGCTACGGCTTCAGTGATTACTCCACACTTGACGCTGTCAAAAAAACAAATATCCCTATCCTGTTCGTACACGGAAGCGAGGACACCTTCGTGCCGACCTACATGAGCAATCAGAATTACGAAGCGTGCAGCTCGCCCAAGGAGCTTTTCATAGTGGAAAACGCAGGACATGCAGCAAGCTACTATGAAAGCCACGAGCTGTATGAACAGAAGATAGATGAATTTCTGGCAAAGCATGTACACGACTAACTTTTCAGAAAGGACATACATATGAACACGAAAGAATTCATCATCAACGGCGCACCTATGAAGTGCTATCCTCTGTGCGCTGCACAGAGGCTCCACCACTACACCATCAGGTACTGCCCCCATCAGGTGCTGTGCATAGGTACAGGTCTTTATATCCAGATGGGAGTTGACTTTGACGTGCTGCGTCAGTCCATCTACGAAGCTTGCAACCGCTTTGATTCGATGCGTCTGCGCTTCATCCAGGACGAGGACGGCTCGGTATATCAGTATATAGTCCCCTTTGAGGAGCGTGAGATACCTGTCGTTGACTTCTCCTACTGGAAGGAAGAGGACGCTCACAGGGAAATGGAGAAATGGACAGCAGAGCCATTCCCCAGATACAACTCCCCCATGAACAAGATAGTGATGATAAAGCTCCCAAACGGCTATAACGGCGTTTATCTCAAGGTCGACCACATGACGATGGACTCAAGCTCCATCATTGCGTTTGACCGTGACGTACTGGAGATATACTGCAACAAGATGTACGGCAGAGAAATGCCGAAGCCGATGATGTCCTACATAAAGCAGCTTGAAAAGGACCTTGCCTATGAGGAAGGCTCCGCTGCGCAGAAGAAGGACGAGGAATTCTGGATGAACGAGATATCCGCAAGCGAGCCGATGTACACCGACTTCACAGGCATGGGCAGACTTCTCACCCAGCGCAGGGAAAACAACAACCCCGACCAGAGAAGCGCAATGGTAGTATCAAAGTCCATCGCTGCAGGTATATCGGTATACCACCTCGAAAAAGAGCCGTCTGACAGGCTGATGCAGTTCTGCGAGGACAACCAGATACCTATGGTATGTCTGCTGCTGATGGGACTCAGAACTGTTCTTTCAAAGTTCAACGACAATGAAAAGGACGTTTCGATAAAGAGCGTTGTGGCACGCCGCGGAACTCTGCTGGAAAAGCGTTCGGGCGGAAGCAGGATGCACTTCTTCCCTCTGCGCACCATCATCGAACCCGAAACCACATTCATTGACGCAATAAAGATAATTCAGGCAGAGCAGAACAAGCTGTTCCGTCACGCAAACTATGACCCCATCCTGCATACCATGAACCGCTCAAAGTACTGGAAGCTGCAGCCCGGTGCAAGCTACGAGAGCATGGCGCTCACATATCAGCCGCTGACGCTGAAGCAGCAGCAGTCCGAAGAGGATATCCCCGATATTCCCTACAAGAGCCTCTGGTACACGAACGGCGTTGCAGGTCAGCCGCTGTATCTGACAGTTATGCACCGTGTAGAGGACGGCGGACTCAACTTCAATTTTGAATACAGATACGATGTCGTGTCCGAGCACGAGATGGAATATCTCTACTATTACCTCTGCCGAGTGCTTTTCAGAGGTATCGAGGACAAGAACAGGACTGTAGGCGAGATACTGGATATAATCTGATAACAATCAATTACATTTTACGGAGGAAAAAACAATGTTTGAACAGATCAAGGAATTCATCTGCAACTACGTCGAGGTAGACGCTGACGCCATCACATCCGAATCCAGATTCATCGAGGATCTCGGCTTCAACTCCTACGATTTCATGAGCATGCTGGGAGAGATAGAGCAGGAGCTGGACGTTCAGGTAAACGAGGACGATATCATGAAGCTGGCGACCGTAGGCGATGCGGTAAAGTACTTTGAAACACTGAAAAAGTAAAGGAGCATAACATGAACAAAGCCCTTAACAGAACTCTTCAGGACCTTGTAAGACTTGCCGCCGAGGAATACGGCAGCAAGACCTTCATCAGAGAAAAGGCAGGCAAGGATATAAGCGAAAGGTCCTTTGCCGATCTGTACTCCGACAGCAGAAGGATAGCTTCATACATTGCGGAGAAATTCGGCGGCGAGCGTATCCATGCGGCTGTTATCGGTCCCACGAGCTACGCATATCTTGCGGCATACTTCGGCACAGTTATCAATGGCTGTGTAACGGTTCCTCTGGACGCACAGCTTGCTTGCGAGGACATCTGCGAGCTTATGACAAGGGCAGATGTATCGGCATTCTTCTACGACAAGCGCTACGAGCCTATGATAGAAGCTGTCAGGGCAGCGTGCCCCGAAATAAAGGCATTCATCTGCCTGCAGGAATGTGAAGCCTGCGATACGACGCTCGGCGATATCACAGCAAAATACCCCGAAGCAGAGCTTAAGCAGCTGGATGGCAGCATGCTCGCTTCCATCGTCTACACATCGGGTACGACAGGAAAGGCTAAGGGCGTTATGCTGGCTCACGGAAACCTCATCGACAACGTGAACTGTCAGGACAACGAAAGCTCACCCGAGGACGTGCTGCTGACAGTGCTCCCTATACATCATGTATACTGCTTCACCTGCGATATACTGCTTTCGCTGAGATACGGTGCTACCGTATGCGTCAACGACTCCATGATGAGAATAACGATGAACCTGAAGCTGTTCCAGCCTACGATAATCCTGCTGGTACCTATGATCGCCGAGACCATCTACAAGCAGATAATGGGTGCGGCAAAGGCAAAGCAGCTGCCCCCTGCGGCTGTTGCGAGGTCCGTTTTCGGAGAAAATCTCAAGGGCATATTCAGCGGCGGTGCATATCTCGCACCTGAGCTTGTAAACGGCTATCTGGAGCTTGGCATACCGATCGCACAGGGCTACGGAATGACCGAGTGCTCTCCCAGGATCTCCACAGCAAGCTTTGATGACATCAGTACAAAGGGCGATGTGGGCAAGATCGTAAACGGCTGCGATGTAAAGATCGTAGACGGCGAGATAGTTGTACACAGTGGCTCTGTAATGCAGGGCTACTACAAGTACCCCGAGGCTACCGCGGAGGCGCTTGACAGCGATGGCTGGCTTCACACAGGCGACCTTGGCTATGTGGGCGACGACAGACGCCTGTTCATCACAGGAAGAAAGAAGAACCTCATTATCCTCAGCAACGGAGAGAATGTATCTCCCGAGGAGCTTGAAAACAAATTCGCCGCTGTTGACCTTGCAGCCGAAGTGCTGGTATACGCAGAGGACGGTGTTATCACTGCCGAGGTATTCCCCAACGCAGACGAGTGCTCCGACCTTGCGGAAGCAGGTGCAAAGCTGAACGAGATCATCAAGGAGATCAACCTCACCCTGCCCTCCTCAAAGACCATCCGCAGGCTTCGTGTCCGTGACAGAGAGTTCGACAAGACTCCCTCCAGAAAGATAAAGCGTGCACAGGAGCACAAGGGCAATATCGTGTAATTACTACCATAAACAAACCGACCCGACAGATCGATTCTGTCGGGTCATTGTATTTAAGTCGTATATTAAGCCTCTGCGTACACTTCGTCTGTTTCGTCATAATCGGGATGATCTTCAGGCTCGGAAGGCTTATGAGCATCCGTGCCGCTGTCGCCCCTGAAGAGCAGCTTAAGTATTATCGGTGAAACGATGGAAGAACAGATTATCAGCAGGATGACCGCAGTAAACTGCTCAGGCAGGAACAGTCCGCACGCAAGTCCCTTCTGTGCAACGATAAGTGCGACCTCTCCCCTGGTCATCATTCCTACACCGACCTTGAGCGAGTCCTTTGTGCTGAATCCGAATGCCTTTGCAGTAAGTCCGCATCCGATTATCTTCGTCGCCAGTGCCACCGCAACGAATGCAAGACCGAACCACAGAAGCTCTATCGAAAATCCGTCCAGCGATGTCTTGAGTCCGATACTTGCAAAGAAAACAGGGCCGAACAGCATATAAGAGCTTATGTCCATCTTACCTGCGATATACTCTGCGTCACGGAGATTACACAGGATTATTCCCGCAACATATGCACCAGTGATATCCGCAATGCCAAAGAAGAAATCCGCACAGTATGCCATGATGAAGCACAGGGCTAGTCCGAAGATCGGTATTCTGCGCTGATGGAAGAACTTCTTGTCAAGATACTTGAACAGGAAGTATATCAGCACACCTATACAAAGGCTGAAAACTATAAACAGAAGGGTCTTTATAATTACATCAACAGGCTTTGCATCAGCACTCTTGAAGCCGATAACGAATGTCAGCACGATGATACCTATAACATCATCTATTATGGCAGAGATCATTATAATAGTACCGACCTTGCCCTTGAGATGACCCAGCTCACGCAGCGTCTGCACCGTGATGCTTACCGATGTGGCAGTCATGATAGTTCCCACAAAGACCGCCTTGAAGAACTCCTCTGACCCGATGGGCGCCCATCCGTAAAAACAGGAATACAGCGCATATCCTCCAAGAAGCGGCACGAACACACCTGCACAGGCGATGCACAGCGCCACGGGGCCTGTCTTTATAAGCTCCTTTAAATTTGTTTCAAGACCTGCGGAAAACATCAGCAGCACTACGCCTATCTCCGCCATGCCTGTTATAAAATCAGATTCTGCCACAAAACCCAGAACACTGGGACCGATAAGCAGACCTGCAACTATCTGTCCTGCGACCTGCGGAGCTTTCAGCTTCTTTGCGCCGAGTCCGAACAGCTTTGCGGCAATTATTATTATTGCCAGATCCTTAAAAAGGGTTATCGTATCCATATTTCTACCTTTCGATTCTACAACATGATTCATTTTCACCTTGATAATTATAGCGCTTAATATGAATAAATTCAATGACCAATGTAAACAATTATTACAGAAAAACCGCATTCATTTTTGACATTTGAAAGGTATTCAGAAGACAGCGCCGAAAGGAGCAGAAAATGTCACACGACAACATCTATCCGAACGATCCCTACAGTGCCAGAGCCTTGCGATGCATTGCCGACGGCACAGTAATACCTCTTTCTGAGCTGAACGATGAAGCAGCATCACAGCGCACACACAGCAACGGATATGCTGTCTATGCAGGACACCGGCTTTCACGTATCACCTCTTTTTTTGCACAACAGACGGATATACGGATAACTGCGCCCGCAGATGGAGTTGTGACCGACTGCACCGATTCACTGACCCTGCGCACAGGTGATGGTATACTTATAACAGTGTCTGTTGGAAATGCTTATGACCACTTTCTGCCGGAAGTGGGTGATAAGATCCGGATACATGATACGATATGTATGTTGCCAAGAACAGTTCTTGATAAAAACGGACTCAATGGTGCAGTGGCAGTTCTTTTTAATGATATGAGCCGCATAACCGAGCTCCATGTTTTAACAGGACGCCGCCGAGCAGGGGCA
>JAGAKC010000318.1 GCA_017848155.1 Oscillospiraceae bacterium
AGAAACCATAGGAGGGAAATTTTTTATGGCAAGACAATATACGCGATTAAAGGAAATAGAATCCGAAGTATTTAAGCTGAAAGCAAATGGGTTAACCAACCGAGAAATAGCAGTATATTATGGCGTGACAAAAGAACAAATAAGAGAGTTAGTCAAAAGGCACAACCGAAGAGAGCGCAAATTGGAGCAAGGAATAGTCCCAAAGCCTAAAGGTCGGCCAAGAAAACGACTGTTGACGCCTGAAGAAGAAAAAGACCAAGAAATAGCAAGATTAAAAATGGAGAATGAATTACTGCTGGATTTTCTTCATCTCGCTGGAAGGAAGTGAAAGCAAGCGTAAAATACTTAGCAATATATAATCACAGGGAAAAGTATGCAATTCAGGCAATGTGTGAATTTTTTGAAGTATCACGCAGCGGATATTACGGCTTTGTAAAACAAATGGACACGCCCGAAAAGCACTTAGAAACTGTCAAGGAGATAGCTGAATGTCAACGAGCAACACGACAGACATACGGTTATCGCAGAGTAGCAATATGGCTTGAAAACAAAGGTATTAAGCTCAATCCAAAAACTATTTTGAGATTAATGAACAAATACAATCTTCTGTCATGCATCCGCCGCAATCGTAAGTATCGGGCAATGAGCCAACAGCTACATCGGTATCCTAATTTGCTTAACAGAGATTTCAGCACTACACGCCCAAATGAAAAGTGGGTGACAGATATTTCATACATAAAGACCAAGCAAGGCATTCTGTATCTTTCGATGATCAGAGATCTGTACGACAACAGTATCGTTGCCTACAAGACTGGTACAGAACAGACGGTAAACCTTGTACTGAATACCATCAAAGCTGCTATGAAAAAGGAAAAGGTCACCGAACAGCTGCAACTGCACAGTGACCAAGGGGCTCAATACGCATCACATGAGTATTTTAACCTAACTCAATTATACAACATTACGCAATCAATGTCAAGGAAAGGCAATCCTTATGACAATGCTTTAGCTGAAAATTTCTTTTCTATTCTCAAAACTGAATGTATCTATCGTCAAAAAATCGAATCTTTTTCTCAGGCTCGCCGTCTTATTGATGATTATATTTGGTTTTACAACAACGAAAGGATTCAGCTAAAAACAAAACTGACACCGCTTCAGAAACGGTGCCAGTTCATTGCTTGATTATACCCTAGGGGGCTTTTTGGTGCTGTCTGCACAAAGTGGTTCAGTCCACTATCGTCAACGTGCTTTAATATTGTTATGTACACTTATTCGGCTGCGCCGATCATCCTGTCGAATTCGTCAGCAGGTACAGGACGGGAATACAGGAAGCCCTGCGCCGCATCACAGCCGCATTCCGAAAGGAACGTTGCCTGATCGTTGGTTTCAACGCCCTCTGCAACGATGTCAAGTCCGATGTCCTGCGACATGGAGATGGTATGTGCGATTATCTTCCTGCCCCTGTCAGACTCCATGAACTCCGAGAAGAAGCCACGATCCAGCTTCAGCACATCGAACTGCGTGGTCTTAAGCATATTCAGCGAGGAATATCCCGAACCGAAATCGTCCATCAGCATCGTGAAGCCGCAGTCCTTGAACTGCTTCACCACCGTCTGGACATTGTTGTTCTCGACAGATTCGGTTATCTCCAGCTGTAAAAGCTCCTTCGGGATGTCGTACTTTGCCACAAGCTCGGATATTATCCCCACCACGTCCGTGTTTTCAAGGTACTCCCTCGATACGTTTACCGAGATGGGAAGCGGCTTTATGCCCTTGTCTATCCACTCACGCAGCTTTCTGCACGCCTTTTCCCAGATTATCCTGTCCAGCTTTATTATAAAGCCGTTCTGCTCGAATACAGGTATGAACTCCGCAGGAGAGATCATTCCACGCTCACGGTGTATCCACCTTGCAAGCGCCTCCGCACCGATTATGCGGTTGGTGGAGATACAGTACTTCGGCTGAAGGAACATCACGAACTCGTCATTTACGATAGCGTCGTGCATGTCGCCCTCGATGTTATGCGTCTTTTTGAGGGAGCTTATCATCTCCTCCTCATAAAAGGCGATGTTCTCCAGCGCATTCCTCTTTATCGACTGCCTTGCAAGCGCTGCGAGATCGCCGTAGCGCCGCATCTTCCTGCTCTTGTCATTGACTATGTACACGCCGAAAACAAGGCGGTAATTGATGCCCTTGAAGAAGCCCAGCCTGCTTTCAAGCATGCGTATGAAGCCTGTCAGCTGCTCCCTGTCTGTGAACTCCGTCACCACCATGAAAACGTCAGCGGTCAGACGGCAGCAGGGCTGTTTCTCGGTGCACAGCACCTTAAGCGAATCATTTATGAAATTAAGTATCTCGTCGCCTGTCTCCGAACCGTAATTCTCGTTTATCAGCTTGAAAGCCTCCACGTCGAACTGGATAAAGGCGACCTTGCCCTCCTCGCCATTCTTCACGACCTCCGCAACACGCTTCGTGAACAGCGCAGGGTTCTTGTCGGATGTAAAGTAGGTCAGCACCTCTCTGTCAAAGACCTCTTTCTGTGAGAACGGACGGATATTCACATGTATGTCGGTAGCCTTTCCGCCCTCGTCCTTAAGCAGGTTAGTGTAGATATGACAGAAGCGGTACCCGCCGTCGGGAGTGAGCTTCATCTTCACATCTGCGGAGATATTTTCTGCATCCACACCGCTCCATACAGCGTCGTCGATACGGGAGCAGAATATCTCATAAAACGATCTGCTCTCTGCGTCGATAAAGCCGTTCGCAAGCAGGTACATAAACGGATCGTCAGTACCCTCGGGGAAAACGAAGCAGCCGCCCAGTGCGGTCACAGTCCTTCCCACACGATCCCAGAGAAAATGTATAGAATCCGTATCGGCGGAATACAGCTTTGAGAGCTTAGTCAATATCTCCTCAGGTAAAAAAGTATTTCCCATGATAAAGCACCACCTGTAAAAAAATACTATTCCCCATATCTATCTGGTTATCTATCATACATTATAGCACCAACATCAGATTTTTTCAACAGCTTTTTGTTGAAAGTGTTGATATTCGCCGTTTTCAACAAAAACTCTTGTGCAATATAACCAGTGCAAAAAGAGAGAAAGGCGGAATATGTCCGCCCTTTTCTCTACGCATAACTATAAGATATGACTTCAAGGCTGTCAGCCTCTGCCCTGCACCGCAGGAAAAGCACGTGCACTCCTGCCGCTCCTGCAGCGGACAGCGCCGCACCGAATTCGGGGTGTATCTCATCATCGGGGCGCACCTCCGAAATGCCGTTCATCTGTATCACGAACGCAACTGTAGCGTCGATGCCCTCCGCCGCAGCTCTTTCAAGCTCCTTAAGGTGCTTCACTCCACGTGTCGTGGGCGCATCGGGAAAATACCCCACACCGCCACGCTCCTTTGTGCAGCCCTTGACCTCCATCAGAAAGCGCTCATTACCACGCTCCATATAAAAGTCCACACGGGAATCGCCGTACCTGTACTCGGGCCGTATCAGCGTAAAGTCCTGCGTCCCGAGCCACTCCGCCGCAACGATATTCGGCGCAGTGCTGTCGATATTCACCCATCCCAGTTTATCACTGTATGCCGCAACAAGGTCGTACCGTGTTTTCCGCTTGTCATTTCCGCAGTCGCACAGCGCCACCTTAGCTCCCTTTATCAGCAGGTCGGCGCACCTGCCCGTGTTCTTCACGTGCACTATCTCTTCCCTGCCGCAAAGCTCCGCAACCGCCGTGAAGCGGTTGGGACGGCTCAGAAAAGTGCCGTACACTATATTATCGTATCTCATCCGCCCAGCTTCTTATCGCACCACTTTATCATGCGCTCGATATTTTTCGGGCGCTCTGTGATGAACTCCCTTATGCATGCGGCAGTGCCGTAGCCGCCTGTCAGCGCTTCCTCTGCATCGCCTGTTTCGGGATAGCGCAGGAAGAACTGCTCAAACAGCGGACCGTACACGTCCTCATACCAGCCGAGCTTTGTCAGTGCGGCTGACTTTTCAAACTCGCAGTCGGCAAGTCCCCTCAGCCTTTCGTAGAACTCCTGCCGCCACGCTTCGTTGGTCATAAGGTACGCATAGCACAGCACCGCAGGATTTTCCGTGTCCATGTCAAGAAGTCCGTTCGGCTTGTAGTTGTCCTCTCGGATGGTGTTAGTGCCTGCGTCGTTGCCGCCGCTTACTCCGCCGAACTCCATATCATAGAACATGAAGCGCCAGCGGTTGTCTGCGTAGGGATTGCTGTCGTCCTTTTCGATGGTGCGCCACATGGACCAGTTCTTTCCGGGCCAGTCCCACTTGTTGTTCACCCATATCTGCACTGCGAAATAATCCATCACCGAATCGGTGTCCACGAGCTTTGCAAACTCGTCATAGTCAGCCTGCGACTTAAGGTCGGTGTGGGAATCGAAGAAATCCAGCAGGTCACGGTAGTAATAGTCCTCTTCCTCACCCTCGGGAAGCTCGCCCTCGTCCAGCTTGTAGCCAAGCTCATATGTTTCTGCATCGCCCTTGTAGATGACTACCGAATCCTTGTTCACTCCGTGCACGTCCTCGAAAAAGTCGGGGGAGTAGTCC
>JAGAKC010000319.1 GCA_017848155.1 Oscillospiraceae bacterium
ATTTATCGGCGATAGTCTTTGCACGCTCCTCAGCCGCTTTTTCATCATAGCTGCTGCGCACCTCATAATCATTGGTGTAGTAATTGTAGAAAAGGATCTCGCCTGTTTCGGCATCTACAGAAATAGATACCTCCTCCCATAACCAGCTGTCCTCCTCCCATACTACCTCGTCATAGTACCAGTCCTCGTCCATGGCGTTGCTTTGGTTTACAAACGACGCGTTGTAGATATATCTGCCCGTGCGCTCATTTTTGCGCAGATAGCTGTGCTGCAGCGACATACTGTCCTTATACGTCAGATATACGTTATCATTCATAAGATCGGTTATAGCCTTCTCCGTCGCATACGGAAGCTCCTTGTCAAGCTCCTGAAGCTCCTCGGGAGTAAACTCGCCCTTTTCCTCAAAGTCATTTGTAGCGCCTGCAGACTCCTCCGAATCAGCCATACTGTCATCGGAATAGAATCCATCCGCCTTGAAGTTGCTGCGCTTGCCGGTGAATGCGTTTATCTCGCCCCATTCCGTCTGAGTGTAAACAAGTCTTGACTTGTACTCCTTCGAATCATTGTCGTAATATATCTCATACTGAGGCTGGATATCTATCATTTCCGCATAGCAGTCCTGCGCCTTATCCACGGAAATAATATCAGCAGGCTTTTTGAACGATGCACCCATATGCCAGTTTATATAGAACGAAAGCAGCTCACCTGTATTCTTGTCGATGGTTATCCTGCCGCTGTCATTGCTTACAGGAATACCGTTGCTGATCCTGCAAAGTGCAAAGGAAGCATCGTTTCCGTTGAGCGAAATGCGTAAGCTGCTGCGGTCGATCTCAATATTGTCCCAGACAGTGGGATTGAGCTTCTTTACAGCCGCCTTTGCCTTTTTATAAAGCTTCGCCTCAGACAGCTTTGCAAGTCCCATCTCATCCTGCGGTCTTTCTGTGTACCTGTCAAACGATGTCACAACAGTGCCGCATATCACTGCCTGCATGTAGCCATACTTTTCAGCATCATCAGGAGTCCTCCACGAAAAATAATACTGATCCTTCATATTCGCAGTGGATATCTGGTAGCTGAATTCCGACAGCTCTGCGGGTATCTCTATCCTGTCCTTTACTTTTGACAGTGCCGACCGCAGCGCAGCGTCGTCCTTTCCCTCCGCATAGACGCATACCGAGCTTGTAAGCGCCATAGCCGCCGCAAGAGAAAGTGATAATGCCTTCTTCATAACAATGCCCTCCATTCGTTTATGTTAAATCGCTAAAGTGGTTTGTACCTATAACACTATACGCGCAGGAAATAGGTTGCAAAAAAACCGAAAAAAATTTACACTTTCAGAAACAGCTGCCCCGACACACGTCAGGAGCAGCTGTTTTGAGCTTATTTTGCTTTTACTTTATATTTCTTGGATTCCGACGAATAGATCTTTTTACCGTCCACCTCAACATATGCCTTTATGGTGTAGTAATAGGTCTTTCCTGCCTTTGCCGTATCGTCGGTGAATCTGAGCGCATCGTCCACATCCGCAACCGCAACAGCCTTTCCGCCCTTGCTTGTACGACGGTAGATGGTATATCCGTCTGCTCCCTCTATCGCCTTCCATTTGAGGATCACGCCGTCTGCGGTAGCCTTGCGTGAGCTTATCTTCGGCTTTGCAGGGCGCACATTTATCGTAACTGTACGTGTCTTATCGGGGTTGCTTCTGGGGTATACAGTGATCTCCGCAACACCGGGAGCAACAGCCTTGACCTTACCCTTTGCGCTTACAGTAGCGACCTCAGGGTCGGATGTTTCAAATATAAGCGTCTTATCCGCCGCATTTGAGGGATATACCTTGGTCTTGAATGTAAAGCTGTCGCCGGGCTTCATGCTCTTTGACTTGGATGGAGATACCGAAAAGCTGGATACAGGAATAGTGACATTTACCTGACAGCTTGCGGACGCTCCGCCTATAACGGTTGCGGTGATGGTTGCAGTACCCTTTTTGATGCCCTTCACAGTACCGTCTGCGGAAACTGTGGCAACAGACGTATCCGAGCTCGTCCACATAACTGTCTTTATCTCCGCATCGGCAGGCTTCACCTCGGCAGTAAGCTTTGCCGTATTGCCGGGTTTTACGACGAGCTGTTCCTTGCTGAGCTTAACACTCTCAGGACCTGAAAGCGGATCACAAAGAGCACCAGTTACTGTCGTTTCAGCCTTTACAGACACTCCGCCTGTTCCCGTACCTACCTGACCGTATGTATTATCGCCCCAGCAAAGGAGCGCACCGTCATCACGCAGGTAGCCGCCGAAATAATCGCCAAGCTCTACCGCAACAACAGAGGATGCGACCAGAGCGAACTCGCTGCGGTCCTTGCGGTCATCTGTTCCAAGTGCACCGTTCTTGTTGCTGCCGCTGGTGAGCAATCTCTCATTCGTGTCAATTATCGCACAGGAGTAAAGACCTGCCTCTACACTGTTTGCAAGACAAGCGATCTTCTGCGGTGTTTTGAGCCTTGCCGTAGCGGTTCCCAGCTGTCCGCTGAGATTTGTGCCCCACACCCATACTCTGTCGCCGTCGTCGATCGCCATTACATTAGCGCCCGCAGCATCGATCTCCTTAAGGAATACCGGCTCATCTGTCTTAGCATCGGTTATTTCTATCTCACGGGGGAATGTTACCACAGCAGTGTCAAAATCCTTACCTAGCTGCCTGCTGCCGTTTGCGCCCCAGCCGTAAAGCACGCCTGTGCTTTCAAGTGCAAGGCAGAAATTATCTCCCACAGCAAGATCAGACACAGTGCCAAGATCGTCACACAGCTCCATGGGCACTCTTACTACACTGGGACAATCCACCAGACGATTTGATACATTAGTACCCCAGCCGTACACTACGCCGTCAAGGATCGCAGCACAGAAGCCGTTTCCAAAGTGGATATCCGCATCCACCACATCGCTGAAGTAGTAGTTTTCAGTGGGCTTGCAGATGGTAGTGCTTTCAGTATCCATAGCCAGAAGGTGACTGCCGTTGTCACCGAAAACAAACATCATGTTGTCAACAGTCTGTACGAAAGTGCACTTATCTCCGCACCACACCATTTTTGCTGCCGAGCGAAGCGCAACCTTGGTGGGCACGTTCTTCACGGAATAGTCACCCGTACCAAGCTGTCCGCAGTCGTTATTGCCCCATGTGTACAGCACACCGTCAGCATCTATCGCCGCAGAATGATCCTTACCTGCGGAATACTGAACGATCTCATCCAGTACCTTTTCGGGACGGGGGACCGCACTGTCGCCATAACGGAAAAGCTGTCCATAGATACCGCTTCCCACTGCATTTACGCCGCCCGTACCTTTAAGCATGAGCGAATGATTTTCACCAAAAGCCACCGAAATAACTCCCGATGTCACAGCAACTTCAGGCTTATGCAGATTTTCTGTCTTTTTATTGTGCAGCTGACCGCAGTTGTTAGCGCCCCAGACATACGTCTTACCGCTGCCTGTCACTGCCGCAGACGAATCTCCGCCTGCAAACACAGCGCATGCGTTCTTAATACCCACATCTGTAAAGGACGACACGCAGTCCTTTTCGGCATGTGCAGCCTGTCCCTTTTCGTTAAGACCCGACACCAGCACCGTGCCATCCTTCTTAAGGAGAACAGAGTGCTGATTTCCTGCCTCTGCGGCTGCAACATCTTCTATAGGAAGCGCCTTAAATGTATCATAATCACGGTAGTTACCGATACCAAGCTGTCCGCAGCTGTTGTTTCCCGAAATGTATACCACACCTGTCTTGCTGACAAGGAGCGTGAAGCCGTCGCCGGCTGCCGCATCCGCAATATTCTCCATCAGCTTCACAGGCTTGTTTCTTGCGTTATTCTTGTCAAAGCCGAGCTCGCCATGCTCGTTGCTGCCCCAGCCATATGCCGTACCATCGGCAGTAATAGCTATCGTATGCGCAGCGCCTGCGCTGACAGAAATAACGTTATCCATTATCTTGACAGGCGACATTACAGCACCCGAGGATTCCCCGGGGACTATCTGACCTTCAGAGTTGTCACCCCATCCATACAGCTCTCCTGCTGCGTTTATTGCAAAGCTGATATCATCGTTAGCCTCAGCAGCGATGACATTATCCATGATCTTCACGCCGTCGGATTCGCCATCGAGCTTTCCTGTGCCGAGCTGTCCCTTGTCGTTGCTGCCTGCTGCCCAGAGCGTCAGATCCTTCTTGATAACAAGGCTGTGTTCAAATCCGACAGCGATAGTGTCAACAGACGGCTTTGCCACTTCAGCCGCCGACGCAGCAGTCCCGAAGGAAAGCAGACCAGCCACCTGTACCGCACAAAGCATCGAGCTCAGAATACGAACTGTAGTTTTTTTCATTTTCCGTCCTCCCTTTGATGTAATAAAAGATCCCTATACTAATATAACAATTCAACAGGTAAAAAAGTTTCATCCATATGAAAAAAATATCTATATATAATATAACGAAAAAACACAGCTGTTTGTTGCTTTTTTGAAAAAAAATTATATTATTTTTTAGAAATGTTAAGATATCCGAAAGGAACATCAGAAATCCAGCGCTTCTCCGCCGCCCAGATAAAGCAGCCTGTCACCTAAGACCTCATCCATGATATCAAAGCCACGGAATCCCGTGCAATGACACGCATACACCTTATCAACTCCGCTGAGCTTTATACCTCTTGCCGTAGATGTGACATACTCCACAGAACATCCGAGCGCCTTTGGATTGCTGCCCGAAAAGTGGAATCCACCGATGATCGCAAGGATAGGTATGCCGTGCCAGCGCTCCTGCACAGTCTGTATCATGTTTACTGCGCCGCAGTGGAAGCAACCACCCACCAGCACAAGACCCTCCGCTTTGCGTTTTTTCGGGAAAATGACCGCAAAGCTTTCGTCCGAATGATCAAACGGAACGTTTTTCTTGCCGTCAACAGTGAAATATCCGTTATCGGGATTAACGTATTTCTCATCATGATTCTCACAGGATGCCAGATAAAAGCCCTCTGCGACCTCTGAAAAGCTGTTGTAAAGCACCAGATTGTCACGGTACTTCTTGAAAAAGCCCTTTCCCTCTCCTGCGGCGGCTTTGAAAAGACCGTTTCTGCGATATACCTCCTGCTGCGCACCGGCACGCAGGAAGATACGCGCCTGAGGATTAAGACGCATTATGCTGTCGATACCGCCCGTATGCGCATGATGATTATGCGTAAGGATAACCGCATCGACATCATCGATCGGCAGCCGCATACGCTTTGCATTGTCCACAGCCTTGCCTGTAAGACCTGTATCTATAAGATAGTTATTTCCGTCATGCTCAACAAAAAGCGATACACCATCCTCGGAAAACAGCTTTTCATTTACCGATGTATTCTCAATAAGACAAACTATCTTCAAAAGCTCACCTACCCCGTGTAAAAACAGCCGTGCCACAGCTATGCGGCACAGCGTCAGATCAGTTTCCTGTAAATTCTTCTAAGTGTTTTTTTATGGCCTCAAAGCTCTCGTTGCTAAGGCAGTGCTCGATACGGCAGGCGTCCTCTGCGGCTATATTCTCCGGCACACCCATAGAAGTAAGCCAGCTTGTAAATAATATATGACGCTCATACACACGCTCTGCTATCTCCCTGCCCTTATCGGTGAGAGTAATAAATCCATTCTTATCTACGGCAATACACTCTTTTTCACGCAGATTCTTCATCGCTACGCTTACGCTCGGCTTTGAATAGTCCAGCTCTGCCGCAATGTCAATAGAGCGCACCTCGCCGTTTCTGTTTTGGAGGATAAGTATAGTCTCCAGATAATCTTCTCCGGATTCAAGGATTCGTTCTTTCATTACTGCCGCCTTTCCGCTTTTGCATATTACAGTGATAATTTTATCATATCATAGTTTTCGTGTTTCGTCAAGTATAGACGCACAGAAAATACACAGGCATGTCATTTTCCGTGCCCCATCTCTACCCCTCAAGATTTTCAGGACCGAACGAGCATGGCAGAAGCTCCTCCAGCGTCATTTCGATATAGTCATCGACGCTCCTGCATACAATAACTGTCATTCGTTTCGGATCACAGAATTCTCTCAGCACCTGCCTGCACACACCGCAGGGATAGGCATAGTCCAGAGCCTGAGCGCCCTTCTTTCCTCCTGCTATAGCGATAGCGGAAAACGCACGATTTCCCATGCTCACTGCCTTAAACACCGCAGTCCTCTCTGCGCAGTTAGTAGCACCGTAGGATGCATTTTCCACATTGCACCCTGTTACTATCTCACCGTCATCACACAGCAGCGCAGCGCCCACGCAGTACTCCGAATACGGCGCATAGGCAAGCTCCCTTGCCTGCAAAGCCATTTCTATAAGCTTATTACGGATACGTGCATCCGACATTTTACCACACCCTCATAATAATATTCTTAACAATAATTATATCCCCTGCGCCGCAATAAATCAAGTACATATTTTCCTCTGCAAGTCCATATATTATTCTGTACCAACATCATAACGGAGGAAGCCATGAAAAAAATAGTCGTTTTCCTTTTATCCCTGTCGATAGCACTCTGTCTGCCGCTGTCGCATACCGCCTCTGCCGAAAACATCGCCAAAGCCGAGATACTGCTTGAAGCAAGCACAGGTCAGATACTGACATCATCCAATGCGGACCGCCGACTGCCCATGGCTTCTGTAACAAAGATAATGTGTCTGCTGCTGTGGGCGGAGATGATAGAGGACGGCAGACTAGCCCTTGACGATACAGTAAAAGCGACCTCCGCCGTACAGGACACCGAAGGCTCGGTGATATGGCTGGTGCCCGGAGAGGAGATGTCCGCCGCAGAGCTTCTTGAAGCGGTAATAATATCATCTGCAAACGATGCCTGTATAGCGCTTGCCGAGCACACCGCAGGAAGCGAGGCGCAGTTCGTGAAGCTGATGAATAAACGTGCAAAAGAGCTGGGTCTGACCAATACTCACTACACAAACTGTGTAGGCTTTGATGAAAATGCGCACTACAGCTCCGCATACGACACGGCCGTACTGACCGCAGAGCTAATGAAGCACGAGGTATACCGTGGATGGTTCTTGACATGGCTCGACTACCTGCGTGGCGGCGAAACACAGCTTGTAAACACCAACAAAATGATACAGTGGTACGACGGGATACTTGGCGGGAAAACAGGCACCACCGACAATGCAGGCTGTTGTCTGACGGTCTGTGCCGAAAAGAACGGAATGCGCATGATCGCCGTAGTGCTTGGCTGCGCCGATGATGATTCACGGTTTTCACGTGCTGAAGAGCTGCTGGATCACGGCTTTGACAGCTACGAGCGCTTCACTCCCGAAATAGACAACAGCAGGCTTCTGCCGATACCCGTGGAGAAAGGCACAGCATCCTCCGTGCAGCCGATAGTTCTTGACGGCGGCGCAGAATGTATCATACGCAAAGGCCGTGCGGCAGATGTCCAGTACGAATACACCTTTGTTGAGTCGCTTGAAGCGCCCGTAAAGCAGGGACAGTTTCTCGGCGAATATCTCGTGATAGTTGACGGGACAGCAGTACACCGCTCCGAAATAGTCGCCAAAAACGATATCGAGCACATCTCTTTCTGGTACTGCCTTTTGGAGATACTGGCACAGCTCATCTCATTATAAAAAACACCGCCCTTTCGGGGCGGTGTTCAATATCATCGTTTTTCTGCAATAGCTTCGTTTATCAGCGAAATATCATATGAGTAATCGGGTGTTATTTTTTCGAACCATTCCTGGAATCCGAAAATATTTGAAAGCCAATAATTATCACTGCCCATACCGCCGAAGCTATTCTGAGCGGATATATTTATACACCATCCTCCATCTCCATCTCCTGTTTCAATTGCATTTATTACAACAGAATCAGGATTTTTAAAGGCATTAATATGCTTAAGAGCACAATCCACAAATTCCTTTTCCCGATAGTCAAGCCTGTCGTAAGCAGCCTTCTGCTTTACATTAACAGAGCATGTTGCAATAATTCCATCTTTAGTAGACGCAGTTATGGTGGTCTGTCCCACCTTGAGAGCCAATATCTCTCCCTCGGTCGTAACAGTTGCCACAGATTCATCTGCCGATCTCCACTGAATACCGAAATCACTTGCATTATCAGGGAACAGCGTATAGGTCACCTTAAGCGCATCTCCCTCTACAAGCTCGGTCGAATTAGTGGACAGCACGATACCCGTTACCGGGACAACATTTACCGTAACGGTATATTCCGCAACGATACTGTCGCCACTCTTTGCGGTAACGATGGTACTTCCCGGAGCAAGACCAAGCATCTCGCTGCCGTTTACTTCCACGACCGCAGTATCAGCGCTCTCCCATACAAGGTCGGTGTAGGATGCCAGCTTTTCATTTGAAGCCGTATATGTTTCGGCAATATTCACTGAAACCTCTTCTTTTATCGGACCGCAACCCGTAAGAAGCACCGTTGCACTTATTGCAGCACTCAAAAACACCTTTCTCAGTTTCATAATTATTACCCTCCTCAGAATCTTTCAATGATCTATTTTCGCATCACTTCCGATGCAGTGAATACATTATACTTATTTATCATGACAAAATAAAGCACAAAACGGGACAGTTTTATCAACAAACAAAATAATCGTCACAAAAACACAAAACTGTCCTGATTTTCGCCCAATTTTTGTCTAAATATCCCGAATCGGGATATTTTCATTATAGCATTTTGTTATCATAATGTCAAGAGGGAGATGATGGATATTTTCAGACTTAAAGAATTGAGGAAGGAACGAGGTCTGTCACAGGTGCGGCTCGCCATAGACCTGAACATGAACCAGAACACGATAAGCAGATACGAAAACGAGGAACGTGAAGCGGACTACAGCACCCTTATCCTGTTTGCGGACTATTTTGATGTATCTCTTGATTACCTGCTGGGACGCAGCCCCATAAAGGATATGATGCGATAAATAACGGCGTTACAGAACTGACCTGTAACGCCGTTTTACTTTATTTTTCGTTGATCTTGCTTCCGCTCTTGAAGCAAAGCGCCGCCAGAAACCCGAAGAACACAGCGGCGGTTATGCCTGCCGCACATGCGTTAAGTCCGCCCGTAAAAGCCCCAAGCAGGCCGTCCTTATCCACCGCTTCCCTTACGCCTTTTGCAAGCAGCGAACCGAAGCCTGTAAGCGGCACGGTAGCTCCGCCGCCCGCGAATTCGATAAGCGGCTGATAAACTCCCAGTCCGCCAAGCACGACACCTGCCACGACATATGACACGAGTATACGTGCAGGTGTCAGTTTCGTCAGGTCGATAAGCAGCTGTCCCACAAGGCAGAAAGCACCTCCGACCAGAAACGCCTTAAGGTATTCCAGAAAAACATCCATAATAAACTCCTTAATACGAGGTCAGCTCTACAGCATGCGCAATTCCGGGAATAGTACCGCCCTGCTGTATCATAGTAGTCGACATCAGTGCCCCCGTAGCGCAGAACAGCACCCGTTTCAGCTCTCCGCTCTCTATCCTTTTCAGGAAGTGTCCGCACATCACCGAAGCGCTGCAGCCACAGCCTGAGCCGCCCGAATGAACATCCTGAGTGCTGCGGTCAAACAGCATCAATCCGCAGTCCTTGTGCAGCTTTTCAATATCCACACCATCACGCCCGAACAGATCGCAAAGCAGCTGACTGCCCACAAGACCGAGATCACCTGTCACTATCAGATCATAGTCCTGTGGCTCAGCTTCCATATGCTTCATATGCCTTGACAGTGTATCGTAAGCTGCTCCTGCCATCGCCGCCCCCATATTATTGAGGTCGTTGATGCCCATGTCCTCTATCTTACCTACAGTTGCCGCACGGATAAACGGAGGCCTTCCCGTATCAGACACCAGCACCGCTCCCGATGCCGTTGCAGTCCACTGCGAGGTAGGCGGTCGCACTCCTCCGTAGTTCAGAGGAAATCTGAATTGCCGCTCTGCTGAGCTGAAATGAGATGACGTGACAGCTATGCAGCGCTCCGCATAGCCTGCATTCACCATTGCCCCTGCCAGAAGCAAGCCTTCCGCAAAGGTCGAGCATGCGCCGTATATCCCGAGAAACGGCATATAGTACTCCTTAAGTCCATAGGACGAGCTTACACACTGATTAAGCAGGTCGCCCGCAAACACAAGGTCGATCTTATCAGGAGTAAGCTCAGACTTTTTCAACACATGCCCTACCGCCTTTCGCTGAAACATAGCCTCCGCCTGCTCCCATGTGTCACAGCCGCCCTTGTTATCCTCTATGACCTCGTCAAATTCGCCGCCGTATGGTCCTTCGTTTTCTGCCTTGCCCACCACTGCCGCAAAGCTCTCTACCGAAGCATGAGCATACTTAAAAGTCTTTCCGCTACAGTAATCCATAATACTCCTTTCAGCCCGCGACAAGGCTTACGATGTAGTAGATGATACCATATACCACAGACGCCGAAAGTCCGTACACGATCACAGGACCTGCAATGACGAACATCTTTGCGCCAAGCCCCAGCACATATCCCTCCGATTTGAAATCGATGGCAGGCGACACGACTGCATTTGCAAAGCCTGTTATAGGGACGAGCGTACCTGCACCGCCGTGCTGTGCGATACGGTCGTACAGCTCCACACCCGTAAACAGCGCACTAAGGAAAATTAGCGTGATGGAGGTCACAGCAGCAGCCGATTCCTCGTCCATGCCGAGATACCCGTAAAGATTTATAAGTCCCTCGCCAAGAGTGCAGATGATGCCGCCGATAAAGAAAGCCTTCGGAAGCGTCTTATACATTTTGGAATCAGGCGAGCGCTTTTTGGTAAGCTCTCCGTATTCACTGTTTGATATGTTCATAAAGTTCCTCCTTTGAACATCTTTCTTATGGTATTTTTGCCGCAAAACCACGAAAATAATCATAATACCAAAAAAAATCATTTTCAGCGCATTAAAGTATTGACAAAATAATAATTTTGCTATAAAATATAATAAATCAATTAATTTTTGGGAGGATCTGCTATGAGTATCGTAAACATTATGGAAGGCTTTGTTCAGGACAAGATCGAGGAAATGATCGCAAATGAAAGCTGCTGCAAATGTGAGCGCTGCATCGACGACATGAAGGCTATCGCACTTAACAGACTTCCTGCAAAGTACGTAAGCTCCCACAACGGCGAGCTGTTCTCAAAGCTTGACTCTATGATAAGACAGAACGCCGTAGATATCAATATTGCAGTTGCCGAGGCAATATATATGGTAGCAAAGCGTCCCTCTCACTGATAAAACAGCACATAACAAAACCGACCGCTTCCGACACGGGAAGCGGTCATTTTTTATACACAAAACGCAACCGTTATCACGTCTGTACAGTGTTAAGAACAGATCGTATCAAGCCACATCAAAGGAGTAACGACATGAAGATATCGGTAATATTGATAATGCTTTTATTTTTACTTAACGGTTGTACGCACTTTTCTCCGAAGAACAATAGCAGTACATCAGGCACTTCCGCATCCTACACAGCGGCGAGGTCAGACCTGACGTCCGATATATGCCTTGTATACATGTATACAAACTACGCATGGGGATATCAGTGCCACGGAAGCTTTTTCGATGCAGACGGCTATCAATACAGCTTCGACTTCTCCGATCTGCCACGCGACTTGTCAGACACAGATAGAATAGACCTCATACGTGAGATCCGCAACGACGCTACCGTACACAAGCAGACCTTCAGCGCCGGCGACATGGAATACATGCTGAACACTATGGCTTGCGTAAACGAAAACACAGGCTTTGTCGAAACAAATATCATGTATGACTACGGGCAGCGCACGGTATATGGCGTGCGATACGAAAACGATACTCCGAAGTTTGTACGACTTTACTCCTATGGAGATTGGACACAGGAGCCTATTGACGTTAACGCCGCAAAGATCGTAAACAGATTCTTTACACAGGTACCTCGCCCGAATTGACAAAAACAAAACTGCCGCACCCGAAACAGATGCGGCAGTTGTTATTTTATGCGATCATTTCAGCAGGATCACTTGTTGAGTCTTGCTTCCAGCTTGTCAAGCTCTTCCCAGAGCTCAGCAGGGATCTTACCACCCTTAGCTGCGATGTCATCGTTGTAGTAACGGCGCATCTCTGCGATCTCCTTCTTCCAGAGGTCAGCATCAACAGCAAGCAGCTTGTCCTCGATCTCGGGAGTGATCTCATCCTCGATACCCTTGAAGTTGATATCGCCCTTCTTGGGGAGATAACCGATAGCAGTTTCATCAGCATCAACAGTGCCCTCGCATCTCTTGATGATCCAGTCCAGAACACGCATATTGTCGCCGAAGCCGGGCCAGATGAAGTTGCCGTTCTCATCCTGCTTGAACCAGTTAACGTTGAAGATCTTGGGAGCCTTGTCGCCGAGCTTCTTGCCCATCTCGATCCAGTGTGCCCAGTAGTCGCCTACATTGTAGCCGATGAAGGGCTTCATAGCCATAGGATCGTGACGGAGCACGCCAACAGCACCTGTAGCAGCAGCTGTTGTTTCAGAGGAAACAGCAGAACCCATATATGTGCCGTGGTTCCAGTCAAAGGACTGATATACCAGAGGAG
>JAGAKC010000320.1 GCA_017848155.1 Oscillospiraceae bacterium
CAGACCCACCGCAAGCAGGGGTATCGCACAAAGATACACCATGGAAAGACCACTGTGTATATTAAATGCTGATGTGAATGCGAATATCAGCATAGCAGGCGCTCTTACCGTGACACGAGTTATCATCTGGAATGCCATCTGCACATTCGACACGTCAGTGGTAAGTCGTGTAACTATGCTGGCAGTTGAGAACTTGTCGATGCTGAAAAAAGAGAATCTCTGCACGTTCTCAAACATATCATGACGGAGATTTGCCGCAAAGCCTGCGCTTCCGTGGGAAGCCGTAAAGCCTGCCACAACTCCGAAAAACAGCGTAAGACAGGTAAGCACTATCAGCTTTACACCCGTGACCAGAATAACATCCATATTTTCACCGTATATTCCCTGGTCGATAAGCTCCGCCATTACCAGCGGAATAAGCACCTCAAGCACCGTTTCGATAATGACGAAAAGCGGCGTCAGCAGTGCAGGAAGCTTGTATTCACGCACGCATGATGCAAGTCGTTTTATCATATATTCTCCTCCTTGTCTGTCGGCTCGATATTGTCCTTAAGTCGCTTCAGATACTCCGAAAGCTGCGACAGCTCCTCCTCGGAAAAACCCGATATGAGCCTTGCCTCCATGCGGAATGCGTTCTCCTCCAGCGATCTTGCTATAGCCCTTCCCTTATCGGTCAGCTGCAGCTTTTTAAGCCTTGCGTCGCTTGCAACGCCTTCCCTTATGATGATGCCCTTCTTTTCAAGCAGTATCAGCACCTTTGATACCGTCGAACGAGTTACCCCGAACTCTTCCTCGATATCCCTCTGATAAACATCTGCCTGTGCTTTGGCAAGATGCCCTATTATCCACGCATTGGAGCAGGTTATCCTGTCCTCCGTCAGCTCTGCCGCCGACTGCTCCAGATATCTGCGCACCGCATTGTTCAGGGAACGCAGCTCTATTCCTATAAACCGTTCCTTCATTACTCCTCCCGATCGCTGTCATACCTGTATCATTTTTGTCGCACATTCAACATTATAAGCCATTTTAAACAAAAAGTCAATAGAATTTTTGTGATAAAATGCTGAAACCTCCGCAGTTTTCGCTGCGGAGGTCTTGATGATCAATATATTAAGCTCTCTCGGGACCTCTGAGGAGGATACCGATCATATCAGGTCCTGCGTTGCAGGATACTACCATACCTGTAGGCTCTACCATTGCAGGTCCGTAGCCAAGCTTTTTGGTGAGCTTGTCAATGATCTCCTTATCAAGCTCGGGACGTGTAGTGGTGATGACAGTATAAGGTGTTTCGGGAATGATGCGTGCTGCGATATACTCAACAGCTGTGTCGATAGCAGCCTTTTCGCCTCTTGCCTTTTTTACTACCTCGGTCTTTTCTGCAAAGAGAGAGATGATAGGCTTAAGACCCATAAGCTCGCCAAGGAACGAAGCGGCAGCAGTGATCCTTCCTGACTTTTTCATGTGACGCAGATCGAAGCCTACGACATAAGCCTCGATATGTCTTGCCCAGTCCTCAAGATATGCGACAACGCTGTCAACAGACTGACCCTCGCTGAGCTTTCTGCATGCCTCAACGACAGGATAGCCATAGCCAAGGCTGTAATTCTGGCTGTCCACTGTATGGATGACAAGATCGGGAAGCTCGTCCTTTACAGCTTCCTTAGCCATTACAGCGCTTGCATATGTCTGGGAGCCTGCTGCGTTGATAACATCAACGATTATCTCACGAACGCCCTCAGCATAAAGCTCACGGTACTTCTCCTCGAAGCGGATAGCGGTTATCTGGGAGTGCTTCGGTATCTCGGAGTTTTCCTTAAGTATCTTGTAAAACTCGTGGATCTCGATGTCCTTGCGGTCTGTAAAGCTCTCACCGTTAATGGTCAGCTCAAAGGGGATGATCACCAGCAGATCCTTGTACTTCTCCTCGTTTGCGGGAGAGATGTCGCAGCCGCTGTCTGTTATGATCCTTACATGTTCATTCATATGCGGGAATTCCTTTCAAAATGATTCTTTTTATTCTGCGTTGCTCCAGTCGAATTCTCTCAGCCTGCCGTTGTTTTCGAGGTCGGGAAAGCCCCACTGCCGCAGGACCTCGTACACTCCTATAGCAACGCTGTTTGAGAGATTCAGACTTCTTAATGTGCTTTTCATAGGTATCCTTACACAGCGCTTCATATTCTCGAAAAGAAGCCGCTCAGGAAGTCCTGCGTCCTCTCTGCCGAAAAACAGAAAGCTCCTGTCGGGATAGCTTACATCCGAATAGCAGTTAGGCGCCTTGGTGGTGAAGTAGAAATACTCGCCGTCATTACGGGAAAAGAAATCGTCGAGATCATCATAATATGTGATATCAAGATAGCTCCAGTAATCAAGACCTGCACGCTTAAGATGCTTGTCTGTCGGTGTAAAGCCCATGGGTCTTATTATATGAAGTCTTGCACCTGTCACAGCGCAGGTCCTGGCGATATTGCCCGTATTCTGCGGTATCTGCGGCTGTACAAGCACGATGTTAAGCTCCATAAATTACCCTCCTCTGCACATACATCGTTTCTATTGTAGCATAATAATAGACATTTTGCAAGCATTTTTCTATTATTTTCTTTACATGCAGAATTTTCATGGAATAACACAACTTATATTGCTGAATAATAGCGGTGTAAAGGAGCTGATAAAAATGACGAAAAAACACGAGAGCCTTATGAAAGCAGGCGTTGCGGGCGTCGTGACAGGCAGCCTTGCTTTTTTTGCGGTGAACTCTCTTTGTGCACGCAAGAGCCGCAGAAGAGCAAAGCGCATGACCGCAGCAAAGACCTTCAAGCTGATAGGAAATCTGATGGATACCTTCTGAAAAGATCTCGGAAAAGCCTTTTGACTTTTCCGAGATCTTTATTCTATGGTCATTATCCTGCAAGCGCCGTTTGCATCTACCTCGGCAAACACCAGCCTGCCGTAATTCTCATAAATTCCGCAGCGGTCGGAAAAGCCGTCTGCCGATGTTATGCTGTTGTTATCTATATCCATGATCACAGGGCACGTGTTTCCGAAAAGCACAGTATCTGTTCTCCATACCGCCAGCTTATCCTCCGTCACGGTGACGTCGTAGGGTCTTGTGCCGCTGCGGGAGCCTGCCAGCCACTCTACGCTCCCCAGATCATTCACATATCCCACAAGACACGGCACTCCAAGGGGACCGCTTTCATCGGTACGGCGCACTATGCCCCTGTACGACCCTTTCTGATATACATCTGCGTCCATGCATGCATACTTTTCCACAGGTGCTCCATAGAAATCCTCCTGTGCTATTCCCATTGACGCATAGTAATCATATGGTTCGGCTTCTATGCAACCGCCCGACCGTTTAGGCGCTCCGCCGAACATCGTTACACCGCATGCATTCATCTCATACACGTCAGTGCTGCCGTCCGACCCGTACCTTACATATATGACGGGCAGCGTATATACCTCGCCGTCCACCGTCATCTCATACACTCCGTCGTAGTACAGCTCACGTCCGAATCGCACGATATCCTCATCTGTCACGGGTATCTCCATAAGGCTCTCCTGCCAGCCGTTCGTTTCACGGATATAACATTCGGATATGCCGTCAGAGTCTGTCACGGTAAATACGATATATACGCTGTCAGCGTAGTTTACGGCCACCTCTCCCCTGTCATTCGATACAGACTGACAGAAATTGATACTTCCGTTCGTGCAGTTTACTCTTTTAACGACAGTACAGTTGTTTTCGGTATCCATCTCACTGTAGTACAGCTCGCCCTTGTCTGCACCGATGAGCTGCGCACCTGCCGACAGCTGTACAGTGATGTCGTTCACCGTTCCAAGCTCCGACAGCTCCGCCCGATGCAGACCGCTGAGATCGTAATACTTTTCTATATCAAAGCGCCTGTTTTCGGTGATAGATACTCCGCTCACCGCATATGCCGTAGCTCCTGCCGTGAGCACCGCCGCAAGCGCAGCCGCAGCATGCTTTTTCATCCGATCTCACCTCTTTTCACGGTAATGATGCCACTGTCCATCACAACATATATCGCATCACTTTCACGAAGCAGCCTTACATATCCCTGCCCTTCAAGGTCGATACAGGTGATCTTTTCTGCCGTGATATCAGCCACCGCAATGTATGTGTTTCCGTCCCTGTCCGCACCGCCGACCGCAAATAACCCGTCATCCGTCAGCACAGGAAGCAGCTGCAGATAAGTCTTACTGCCGCTGTGCAGCACCTCTGCGATGTCATATGCACCATCCTCACCGAAGCCAGCATAGCTGAACGATCTGATAGTGCTTTCATCCCTTATCATCATACCCATCAGCAGCGGCGACCTCGTATATCCTTCGATATTGCTCCAGCCCTTATACTCGGAAAAAACATGCGACGGCACGGTAGGGTCATCCGATGTGCACACCACACCGTCATGTCCCAGCCGTGGATAGTGCGCATTGAAGCGGTACATGGTCACTTCTCCCGTGGCGATATCGTATCTCCTGACGCAGCGTATACCCTCCTCATTATCGAAGTATATTCCCCCGTCATAAAGCTCCAGTGAAATATGATCCTCCAGCACATCACGATCAACAACGGTCACGGTGCCGTCAAGGGAGATATGCTTCAGACAGCGCTCACTGCCGTTGTATTCGCTTATCAGCAGACCGTATTCGTTGAACCGCCACAGCCAATATGCCGTATCAGCTGTGCCCCCGAACCGCATGAACTCACGTGCCGTGCCATCGCTGCAATCAACGGCAATGATGCTGAATGTCCTCTCATCGTTCTCCAGAACATAGTATAGCTGTCCGTCCTTTACAAACCTGAGCCTCGGCAGCTCACCCTCATACCCACGGTCGAATGCTCCGCCCTCATCCACCTCTGTCACGTCACGCGGCATATCTATATCGGAAAGTAAAGAATACTCTCCCAGTGCGGAAAAATCCGTATCAACTGACGTCACGGAAATATCCATATCCCCGACCTCGCAGTATTCCCCGTCAAACAGGACGAGCCGTTTCAGCTCCTCCACCTCGTCAGGAAGCTCCTTATCGGGCGGCACCTCTGTCTGAACAGGCGGAACGGTATCGGCGGTACTCGCCGTCATATCTGACGGGCGGAGAAAATGCGGCACGACCACCGTTTCAGACGATGTATCGGCGCTTTGTGCGGCTGTCACCTCTGTAGCCTCTGTAGCCCCTGTAGCCTCTGCCACCTCTGCCGTCAGATATTCAGTTGTATCGTCTGCAACATCACGGACGGACGCTTCCGTCCTGCTTTCGGGTACGGAATACTCTTTCTCATCATCTGCGCAGCCTGACAGCAGCAGTGCTGACACAAGAAATAAAACGGCGATCTTTCTCATGGCACACCTCACAAATTCATTATCTGTAAAAGAAGTCCGATGTTTTTCAAAAAAAGTTACAGAAAAAAGGTTACGATCTGATTACAGTCTGCCGCTTCGTCCATACTGAAGCTGAAAGGCAATACAGCTACGGAGGACAGCATATGAAACGATATATACTTGACATTACGATGGCAGTGGGACTTGTACTCGCAATGCTTCTTGGCAGCTTCCACGGATTTGCAAGAGAATGTGAGGACGTGCGCACGGAGGTACTGAGGCTTCATATCCCTGCAAATTCCGACAGCGCATACGACCAGGAGATAAAGCTGCTGCTTCGTGACCATCTGCTGATAAAGTACGGTAGGACGCTTTCGGAAAGTACTGATATATCCGCCGCAAAGCAGCATGCAGAGGAGCTTCTCCCCGAGATACAGCAGACCTGCTGCGACTTTCTGAAAGAACACGGCGCAGGCTACACCGCAAAAGCCGAGCTTTGCGACATGTACTTTACCACAAGGGTATACGAAAACGTCACGCTTCCTGCTGGTACATACACGGCACTGCGCATAACGCTTGGCAGCGGAAAGGGACAGAACTGGTGGTGCGTGATGTTTCCGCCGCTCTGTATTCCTGCCGCAGCCGACCTGCACGAAAAAGCCGAGAGAGCGATGCCCGACGTGCTTGTCAGTGACGATGACAATAACAAAATTGAGATACGCTTTGCTCTTTTCGAGTTTTTCAAATGGCTTCTGGGATGAAAAACAGCGCTGACCGATAAGCACAGGTCAGCGCTGTTTTATTTCAAAGCGTCCGCCGCCATCTCATAGAGGAACTCTTTTCTCTCCTCATCAGACGAGCGGTTCTTCCTGCCGCCGTGCACCTCCGAAAGGCGCATTCCCAGCTTCTCCATGACCCTTGCCGAGCCTTTGTTTTCACTGTCGCAGTGTGCGATGTACCTCTTTGCGCCGTAGTGCTCTGCACCTGCCGCAGCTATCGCACGGGCAGCCTCAAATGCATAGCCCCTGCCCCAGTGATGCTTGTCGATTATCCACCCGAATTCCCATGTATCAGGGTCGTCACAGCGGTATATGCCCACCGCACCGATATGCACCCCGTCCAGAAGCACCGCAAACTCCAGATAATCAGGACGCTGCATGCGCCACTGCTTTTCGCAGTCCATCAGAAATTCCATAGTTTCCTCACGGCTGTCATTCGGGAGAAACATCATCAGCTGCGTGTTTTCTATATCCGACGAGTACGCATGCGTCGTGTCGATGTACTCCGTGCCATGCGGCTTTAAGGTCAGGCGTTCAGTTTTTATTGTCACTGCGGCGTGTCATCTCCTATAAATCTTTTTTCAAGGCGGTTTGCCCATGCTTCGGTGTAAAAGCTGTAGTAGGACCGCTTCTTCCTTGCACGGTATCCGCCGAAGGCACCTGCCCAGATGACGGACGGAAGTCCCACCACAACGAGGTACAGCGGACCTAAAAAAAGCGATTGTATGGTGTGTCCGTATTCATGTGCAAGCAGCCTGCTCTTATGCTCCGTATCGCCTTTTTCGCAGATAAAGATGAACTCGCCGAGCGATACGCTGCCGCCGCAGCTCCACTCTGTCACCACCGCTCCGTGATGCAGATAGTGCTTTTTCCGCAGATTCACCAGAAACAGCAGCGCTCCCAAAGCGCTCTGTACAGCGCCCCAGAGGCACTGCCACAAGATATACAGCGTTCTCATTCTTCCGTCTTATATCCCCAGCGGTCTATACCTGCTTTTCTCATTGCACCGAAAACACGCTGCTTTATACCCTTGTCCTCATGCTCCATCCTCGCCAGCATCTCCTTTGTGGTCTGACGGGTAGTTGCCTTGTCGGCAGGGCATTTTGACTTTACGATACTAAACTCATTCCGCCTTGCACAGGACGAAACAGCATATTCGGGAACAAAAACCAGCGGCCTTATCATGGTGATATCCTTACGGGAAAGGTAGGATATCGGCGCAAAGCAGCCTATCCTGCCCTCCTTGAAAAGATTCATCATAAATGTTTCGATGGCATCGTCGTTGTTGTGACCGAGCGCTATCTTGTTGCAGCCATACTCCTTTGCCGCATCGTGAAGCGCTCCACGGCGCATCTTCGCACAAAGCGAGCAGGGACTCTGCTCCTTGCGGATGTCAAAAACTATCTCTGCGATATCCGTCCTTATAAGGTGAAACTCCACGTCCAGCTTTTCACAAAGCTCCGTCACCGCAGAGTAATCCCCGTCCTCGCCGCCGAAGCGGGGGTCAAGAGTTATCGCCACAAGCTCGTATTTCTTTTCGTAAAAACGGCGCATGTGCGCAAGTCCCGCAAGCAGGACAAGGCTGTCCTTGCCGCCCGAAACGCCGACCGCTATCCTGTCGCCGTCCTCAATAAGGTCAAATTCCTGACAGGCGCGGCGGATATAGCCTAAAATCTTTTGCATCAGTGCCCTCTCAAATCATAATCATAAAAAAACCACGAAACGGCATCTCCCCACTTCTCTACCCTGTACGAAGCTTCAGGGACAGGGTCTGTTGTGAAGTGCAGCGAGCCGTGCCGCTCGTCTATTTCGGCTGTGTTTTGTACATAGACCTGACAATCATACTGCGAATAGTAGCTTTCAAGCTCCTCATATGTCAGCTCACTCGTTATCAGCATAGCGCCGAGATACTGCATACCGTTTCCGTTGCCGACAAATCTGCCTGCCCGTGAAAAGCTCTCCAAATACACGGTCTTTTCAGGTAAAGGGACAGATATAAGCTCCACCTCCACCGCAGAAGCAGTATTGTCATTCACGACCGTAACGACGACCGTAAGAATTATCGGAATAATCAGCAATACAGCGAATGTAACAAGCAATACTTTGCGCTTCCTGCTCATGCTGTTACCCTGAAATCACTGCATCATAAGCAGCACGCTTGCATACGCACCGATTCCCTGACCTGCAAGTCCGAGGCCCTCTTCCGTTGTCGCCTTGACGCTCACCTTTCCGATGTCACAGCCGAATACTGCGGCAAGGTTGCCCCTCATCTCGGGAATGAAAGGCGCCAGCTTTGGCTGCTCCGCAATAATGGTTATGTCCAGATTTCCGAGAGCGTAGCCCTTTGCGGTCATAGCCGTAACCACATCCATCAGAAGCATCATGCTGTCTGCGTCCTTATACTCTGGAGCGTTGTCGGGGAAAAGCTGTCCGATATCCCCGAGTGCCAGCGCACCGAGGATAGCGTCCATCAGCGCATGCACCGCAACATCTGCGTCCGAATGTCCCATAAGTCCCTTATCGCACGGTATCTCCGCACCGCACAGCACCAGTCGTCTGCCGCTGACCAGCTTGTGTACATCATATCCGTTTCCTACTCTTATCATAATCCTTTCACCATCCTCCTGTTGTCATATATAGCCTGTGCCGCCGCAAGGTCATCAGGTCGGGTTATCTTCATATTGCAGCAGCATATCTCGGTCAGCTTCACACGCTTACCGCACATCTCGAATATGGAGCTGTCATCGGTGGCGTTTTCTATCCTGTCGCCAAGCGCTTCAAGACATTCAAGATACAGCGCCTTTGAGAATGCCTGCGGCGTCTGCGCATAGTACAGCGTTTCACGGGGCGGAGTCGCTTCAACAAAGCCGTCAGCATCCGATACCTTGACGGTGTCGGTAGCTTTTACTGCCCCGATAGCCGCACCGTATTCCTCCGCATCACAGAGCACCCTGTCTATCTCCTCGGTAGTTATCAGCGGACGTGCGCCGTCGTGCACCGCCACATGAGCGATATCCTCCGAAACGCACTCAAGCGCTGCTTTGACGGAAAGCGCCCTCGTAGCGCCACCGCCCACTGCTGCCTTCAGCTTCGTCAAACCGTAGTTTCTCGCCATTCTTTCAAAGCGCTCCGTTTCATCGGCGGGAGCGGCAATAATTATCTCGCTGACCTTATCCGAGCGCTGAAAAGCAAGTGCGCTCATTATGAAAACAGGTGTATCAGCTATCTTTGCAAGCTGTTTATTCGTACCCTCCATGCGTGAGGAGGAGCCTGCCGCAAGGATTATTGCAGAAAACATGATCTCTCCTTAACCGATAAAGTTACCGTGGAATTTGTAATAATGAAGCTCGCTCTCGAAATTCTTCAGCTGCTTTCTCACCACACTGTCGTTGATATTGCCCGAAAACTCGACATAGAACATATAGTCGTTGGGATATTTCAGCCTCACATGTACGGGAAGCGGCTTACTCTGTATCTTCGACAGGCTGAGCCCGTTTACCGCAAACTTAGTCAGCATCCTGTAAAGAGAGCCTGCGATATTCGGCACGGAAAGCGATACCGCTACAGTATCCGCACCGTCATAGACCTCAAGATTCTTTGATATGCAGATAAAGCGTGTAGCGTTATTGGGGTCGGTTGCGATATGCTCACGCACTATGCTTAATCCGTGCATCTCCGCACACTCCGCAGAGCAGATACAGCCAAGCTCATTGCTGGGATTCTCCGCCACCATGAGCGCTGCGGATGCGTTATTATGGTAGGGTATGACAGTAAGTCCGCTGCGGCTTTCGATGTAATCCTCACACTGACGTATCGCCTGCTCGTGGCCGAAAAGGATGCGGATATCCTCCTCCCTGACGCCCTGCTTTGCCGCAAGGACATGTGCACATTCAACTCTTGTGGTGCGATTGATATACACACCGTGCTTTTCGAGAAGCTCCATATTAAGTGTGACCTCGCCCGCATTGTTGTTTTCAATGGGCAGCACGCCGTAATCCACATCGCCGTTTTCTACTGCTTCAAAAACCTCGGCAAAGCTTGCATAGAAGCTGAGATTGCCGTTTTTGAAAAGCTGTGTCGCCGCAACATGTCCGTAAGCACCTGTCGCACCCTGCACCGCAACAGACGGCTTGTCCATTATCTTGGACAGGTGCAGTATCGGCTGGTCGGGAGTAATGTCATTCTGCTGACTGCACTTCGAGATATCCATTATATTCATAAACAGAAAGGCTGCGCTGTTTTTAAGCTCCTCGGGGGAGTTTTCCCTCACCCTGTCAAGGATAGCCTTTTCCCTGTCGCCCTGAAACACTACCATGTTATTTGCTGCCTTATATCGTGCGACATCGCCTGTGAGAGTCATCCTCTTTCTGAAAAGCTCCAGCAGCTGTTCATCAATAGCGTCTATATTATTTCTTATCTCTCCTAAATCCAGCTCCATCATTTTCTCCTTTTTAACCACATTCAGGGGCAGCAGCGCCGCCCCTGATGACCGTTTTAACTCATTTTATTCGACAGGTATTCCGCCGCCCTCGTTTTCATCGGGCTGCGATTCCTCGGCACCTGATGCCTCGGATGTCTGCGGCGCCTCTTCCGTTTCAGGCTCCTTCTTTTCCTTTGCAACGTATACGGTGATGGTTTCACCCTCCGCAACGTTTACAAGGTCGCCTACCTCCTTGCTGCACTTTGCAACATGTCCCGGAGGTACATCATTGGTCTCCTTGTCCTCTACGGAATACTTGATATTAAGTCCGTTAAGCTCCGCAATATACTTGTCCACCGTCATATCCTTGTACTCGGGCAGCTTCACAAGGCTGGGACCCTTGCTGACCTTGACCTCGATCTGTGTGCCCACAGCCACCATAGTACCTGCTTCTATGCTCTGATCGTACATGGCACCTGCCACATAATCGTCGGAATACTCGTATGTGGGAACAAAGGTGAATGTACCCTCATAGCGGCTTACAGTGCTTTCGTAGCGTCGGTCGGTAAAGTCAGGCAGACTGATGTTTGCGTCCACGACAGGCGCTTCCTCGCTCTCCTTAACAGGCGGCTCCTCTGTTTCGGGCGGCGCCACAGGCTCTGTCACAGGCGGCGGTGTAGTCACCGCTTCCTGCGTTACGACCTCGGAGGTCTCGGCGGCTGATGACGTGTTATTATCCTTTGGATTCATGGACATTATGAAAATAACGGCAAACGTGATAAGTACAAGACCTGCCATGATCAGCATAGCTATGGTCTTTGCACGCTCGCGCTTCTGCTTTTTCAGCTTCTTTGCCTGCTGCTTCGTCAGCGGCTTTCCGTTGGCATCTCTGTTGATACCGACATATTTCGGCTGCTCAAACAGCTTATCCACAAACTCGGTTATCGTGCGTATCCTGTCCTCGGTAGAGAGCGAAAGACCACGCATGATGACCCTCGACACATTGGAGGGCACGTTGCGGTTTATCATCATCGGCTCCAGCATACTGCTGCCTGTCCTTGCGATAGCCTCTGTCGGTGTGCAGCCTGTAAGGCATCTGTACAGCACCGCCGCAATACCGTAAACATCCGTCCAGGTACCATTCCAGTCGTTTGCGGTATACTGCTCGGGGGCAGCGTAGCCTGCAAATATCTCGCACGCTATCTCGGTGTTGGTGGTGCGTGCGGCGGATATGGAAAATCCCGTCAGCTTAAGCTCCAGCTTATCTGTAACATAGATAGTGGACAGGCTTATTCCACGATGGATGACGCCTGCCGCATGAACAAGTGACAGCGTCGTGAATATCGGCGGAAAAAGCTCCTTTATCTGCTCCCACATCAGCTCGCCTGAGGAGTTTGCAAGATAGGTGCTGAGCGGTATGCCGTTGATAAATTCAAACACCACATATGCCGTGTTGTTTTCGGAAAAGACATCAAGCACCGTCTGAAGATGCGACATGCCACGGGACTTCATAAGAGTCCTGTTGAGGTCGATGAATTCCGAAAGATACGTCTTATACAGCGGCATCATATCGGAATTGACCGTGATGAGCTCCTCACCCTTTTTACGGGAGCACATGGTATCCGGCATGAATTCCTTTATCGTTACCTTAGTACCTGTCGCCGTGTCAAAGCCGATATATAAAGCGCCCTCGCCGTTATAGCTCAGCACCTTGCCTATGATATACCGCTCATTAAGAAACGTCCTCGGTCTGAGGTATGAGGGGATACAAGGATTGTCATCGCTGTATCCGCATAGCTTGCAGGGACCGTCATACGTCTTGTCGCACATGCAGCCCATGCATAGAGAGGTTTCTTGTAACATACAGGTTGTCGCCTTTCATTGAGGCAGAAAGCAAAGAGCATACTACCTCTTTATAATATAGTGTATAATATTTCACTATAATAATATAACCCAAACACGCTGAAAAGTCAACCGTTTCACGTATTCTGTCATAATTCTTAATCGTTTTGTTACCGTTTTGTAATAATTCATCTGCGTTTTGCACATGCTTTTACTACACAGAAATACTGTTTTTGGATATTTTGGCAACCGAAGAAAAACAACGATACTCGTTGCAATTTAGCGATAGATATGATATAATCAAATGGTAAGAAAAAAGGAAAACTGTTCCGAAAGGAAATAGATATGTCATTCAAGCACAAAACAAAAGAAGAGATACTGGAATCAAAGGAAGCAAAGCTCACAAGGATGTTTGCAGAGATGAATTCCGCAAACGAAAAGGGCAAGGCAGATAAGCTGGTCTGCGAAACCGAATGTACCATGGCAAGGATACGCTCGCTGTCAGATTTTCTGTACCTTTTGAGAATAAAGCCGCTGCAGACGCTCTGCTACTATGCGGCATGTGCCTTTCTGCTGCTGATGCTTGCGGCGCTGTGGTGCAGCATAGGCTTCATGGACAATATGAAGATGGCGGTATGGCACCTTGTGGCGATATTCGGAGTGCTTTTCCTGATATTCGCAACGCTGCCGCACAACATGAGGATACACTACTTCAACAAGCAGGCTGACGCACTGGAAAGATCATACGGCAAGATAATCAATGCGGAATTTTCCGATGACCGCATCGTACTTTCCGTCAGCAGCTCCGTCCCCCACAAGCAGGAGCTTGACGAGGAGGGAAACGCTATAGCACGCCGCTCGGCTCTTGCAAAGGACGAAAGCAGCACGGTGGTAACTGAGATCCCGTACAAGAACATCGACTACGCTTATGAGTGCAGCCACAGCTTCTACATCTTCCCCGTGGACGAGGAAAGAAAAAAGCTGGACACGATAATCTGCGACAAGACCCAATTCCTGCGTGGCACGCCCATGGAGCTTCGTGACAGGCTCGCAAGAGGCTGCGGAAAGCGTTTCAGGATAAAGACAAAGAAGGCATAAAAAAGCTCGGCTCTGAAATGAGCCGAGTTTTTTGTTATGCAACATTACTGGTAAGATTATTGTATCCGCCCTTGCGAATGATCTTCGCATAGTCCTTATAGGACAGGTTCAGGTCAACATATCCGTCGATTCCCGAAACGATGCCCTTACTGCTGTACTGCCAGATGCCGAAAGGCCCTGTGTACGTGGGAACTGTATTCCACTGTGCCAGCCACACATCATACTCGGACAGCTTCGACATATCAAGGTAGTTCGTAAGCCAAGCCTTGTTTGAATATATCATCGCATAATAGCCTGCGTCACGTATCTCATCGAGGAAAGCCTTGCAGATAGCTGTTATCTTATCCTTTCCGAGATCAGCCTGATACTGCTCCTCAACGTCGAGCACGACAGGATAGGTTATCTTGTACGGCTTTATGGTTTCAATGAAGAAGCGTGCTTCCTTGACCGCTTCTTCAACAGTTGTGGCATACAGATAGTGGTAAACTCCCACATCTATGCCCATTGCCGTTGCCTGGGTCACATTGTACTCAAACGTGATATCCTGCGCCATAGGCTTCTTCTCGCTTATGTAGCCTCTTGAAGCACGGAGTATCGCAAACTCGATGCCTGAACGCTTTACCTCCGCCCAGTCTATCGCACCCTGCGCATAGGAAACGTCGATGCCCTTTCTGCCCGTATCGGTGGCTTCATCGCTTCCCGAAGAGCCGCCCGAGCCGCTGTTGTTGTGATAGCGGTAGTCTATCAGCCTGCTGGACTTGGACACCGCAAAGCGTGCGCCCTTTGCCTTGTAATATCTCACGGTCTTTTCAAACACGAAAACACCGCTGTTTATCGTTTCGCCATAAAGATAGAATCCGCCCGCAAAGGAAACTCGTCCGCTGATCGAAACTGCAAGATATCCCTTGTTCATCAGCTTTCCGCCCTCGGGAGTCTGAAGATCGCCCGTCACGGTCATCTTCGCACTCTTGCTCAGCGTCGTCGTGCCGTAGTTTACGTACATTCCGCTCTTATGGATGTTCACTGCGCCCGAAAAAGCACAGGACGAGCCGCTTCGTGCAATGTACTCTCCCTGAAGTCTGAATACCGAGCTCAATGTACCCTTGACCTTGCCGTAGACCTCGGCAGCAGCACCCTTGTACAGCACCATATTTCCCGATACGGTAAGCGTCGATTTCGGCTCAACGACAATGCTTCCCTTTACCTTTAAGCTCTTCCCCTTGAAGATGGTCAGCTGTGCACCTGGAGTGATGACGAGCTTACTTCCCTCGGGCACTGTAAAACCTTTTTTCGGCTTTATCGTGCCGCTTATGTAGTAATTCGTGCCTGCCTGCATCTTGGTCTTGCCGTCCCATTTTGTGTAGCCGCTGACATCTATCGGTGTATAATCTATATCCGAAAGGTCAACGTTGGTTTCAGCCTTTGCGCCTTCCTCCTCGGGAGTTATCACCACCACCTCGGGACTTTTACCGCCTGCACCGCTGTCGTCGGGGTCTATCGTTGACGCTCCGCCGTCGTCAACAGGGTCGATTATGGTCGTTTCGTTTCCTGCGGCTGATGGCGCTTCGTCCTCGGCAAATGCGGAAGCTCCGCTTAATGCTATGGTCGTTGCCAGCATCAGAGCAGCTATCTTTTTGAATATAGTCATCTTTCACGCTCCGTCTGTTTTCTTAATATATTTCCGATACATATATTGTCGCATATTTTTAAGCGTTTGTCAAATCCTTTTTTGGCTTTTTTGCATGGAAATTTCAGGACGGCTGCAAATAACATCAAAAAACGCTTCCGAAAACAGATCGGAAGCGTTTTACATCAAATCTTATTCGCACACAGACCGTATCCAGCCCGTAACTCCGTCGGGAAGTCTGTCGTCAGCTGCCCGTCCGTCATCAAACATAAGATCGTTCTGCACCCAGTTTATCATGCAGTGCTGACCCATTTCAAAGCCATAGAATACAGAGGATACTCCCCCATCTCCGTTATACACCCATTCGGGGAAGAAGCAGATGCAGCTGCGAAGCTTCATAAGCTTTTCACGGCGTGGCTCCACGCACTCGCTGAATAACGCCATCTCATCATGCTTTCCGTGAGCTATCAGCAGGCTGGTGCCGCTTTCTTCTATCCTGTCAAGAGCATCGTCGGCAGGGATATATCCCGATGAGATAGGTATAGCTCCGTCAAAATATCCGCAGTAGTCCTCCAGCAGCTGCCATGTAAAGTAGCCGCCCGAGGACGCTCCCATCACGAAGCGCTTTCCGATGTTATCCTCATGGTCTTTGCAGACCTTGTCGTATATCGCTTTTATCGGTGCGGAATGTACCTTGTCCCATGCACCGTGTATCTGTCCGTCATCTGTTCGTGTTTCATTTGCCAGCGGCACGATGATATAGGCTCCGCCCATCTTCTGCTGATACTTCGGAGAAGCATACTGCTCCGCACCGCAGCACATGATGCAGCCCTCGCCCATCAGCGAATTGCTCGCACCGTGCAGCCACATGAGCACAGGATATTTCTTTTTCGGGTCAGCTCCGTGCTTCACCGGGTCATAGACATAGTAACGGATATCGCCCGTTTCAGCGCACGGGTAGCTGTACAGGTCAAAAAGGTCAAAATATATCTTGCTCTTATAGGTGGTGGAGTAGCTTATATACTCACCCTCTTTAAGATGCACCGCCCACTCGGGAACGACATTTTTATCCTGCGTTATCTTTTTAAAATCAGGCAGAGCCATAACTTTCTCCTTTCATGTGCACCGTCACTCAAAAAGGTGCTTCATCTCGTCCATAAACGGCTCGTCGTACAGCTTCGGGTAGAAGCCGAAAACAAGGTCGTAAAACTGCATCGGCGTAAGTGCACCGAACTCTCCGAAGATGAATCCGGGATAGCTCTTCAATGCGTCAGACATGGATACCGCCTTGCCCTTATCGCCTTTTTCAAGCTCCGCACAAAGCCTGTCGTTACCGTAGATAATGGCAGGAATATGCGGCAGCGCCCTTTCATAGTCATATTCAAGGACAGGGTACATCCTCGACAGGAACTTTTTCACACTGCGGTAGAACTCTCTGTTCGCAGCTTTAAGCTCCCTTTTCAGTGCGCCCATACATTTTCCGAGAGGTCTTTCGGTGTTTCCGCAATGGGACAGCGCCGCAGAAAAGCTGTCCAGAAGCACAGTGGTATCTTCACACCCGCACTTCATCGAATACAGCGTCCTCAGCGCATGCAGCACCCTTGCAAGTGCTGCCTTTTCCGTCATAGCCATCAACACCGCTCCTTTCCCCGTTCATTGCATTTACACCGGCACAGCTATCCCTGCAATAAGGCTCTCCACAAGCTGTTCGGGAGTTCCGAACTGCTGCTGACCCGAGGCGAGTATCAACCTG